>CALIIW010000216.1 GCA_938018185.1 uncultured Saprospiraceae bacterium | reverse complement strand
GGTTTTGAAACAAAATTTAAGATTTCCAAATGTCGTTTTACCAACATGGCTAAAGTAGGTGTTTGTACCCTCCCAATTGAAAGCACTAACTTCCCTCCGCCATACTTAATGGTATAAAGTCTTGTGGCATTCATCCCAAGTAACCAATCCCCGATGGCCCGCGCAAAGCCGGCATGATAAAGGCTATCAAAATCGCTGGCTGGTTTTAAATTGGTAAATCCCTGGGTAATGGCATCCTTTGTTAAAGAAGAAATCCACAATCGTTGAACAGGTCCTTTATATTTTGTCTCATTGATCACCCATCGTTGGATCAACTCACCTTCCTGCCCAGCATCCCCACAATTAATCACCAATTTTGCCTTTTTGAATAGTTTTTTAATCACAGCAAACTGTTTCTTAATTCCTTTATCTTGAATCAATCTTGTTTGAAACTTCTTGGGTAACATGGGTAAAGAGTTCAAGTCCCATTTCTTCCAATGTGCCTGGTATTCATCTGGGCTAAAGAGCGAACAAAAATGTCCGAAAGTCCAAGTCACTGCATAGCCATTGCCTTCAAAATATCCATCTCTCCTTTGGCTAGCACCAAGGATCATCGCAATTTCACGTGCGACTGAAGGTTTTTCAGCTATACATACTTTCATGTATAAGCGAAGATAAGACTTATAAAATTAAGGTAAGTATATACCTAGTACACCAAATATAAATTATGATCGCAACAACTTCAAATTTGCTTCAAGGCTAGTGCGACAAATCAAAACTTCGAGTTTTCGCCTATTTGGTTAATCGGTTATTCGATTAATCAAAAACTTCGCTTACACTTCGATTGTGTGCATCTTAGATGCATAATTTATGACAAGAGTTTTGAAATAGAATCAATTCACTTTAGAACAAATCCAAGATTTGCAGAAATTAGACACTGGATCTAAGATCCAGCGCCAGCTATACGTGTTGTATCTCTACTACCTCGTTTTAAGCAATAGCATCCGAAAAACAGGGCGATACTCCACAGAAAAGTAGGATCTTAAAAAAGCAGCGCGGCTCCGATAACACCACTGCTATCTCCAAATTTAGGTTTCACAAATTGGGTTTTCATCTTATCATTGAAAACGTATTTTTCTGTCTCCCTGGCGCCTTCTGAATAAAGCGAATCTATGTTTCCGACTCCTCCACCTATAACTATAAAGGCTGGATCCAAGACATTAATTAACCGTGCCGTAGCTTTTCCAAAATATTCGTGCAGGCGATCGATTGTTTTGATTGCTGAATCATCAGATTTTTCTTGGGCAGCTTTCACAATGTCCTTTAGTTTCATATCAGTCCCTGACAAAGATTTATAATACCTTTCCAAAGCCGGGCCAGAAAGAATGGTTTCTACACAGCCCTCTCTGCCACAATAACATGCTCCTCCACTTGCGTCTAAAAAATTATGTCCCCATTCTCCCCCAATACCATGCAAACCTGTAATGACTTTTCCATTTACAACCAAACCACCCCCTACTCCAGTGCCCATGATGATTCCAAAAATAATTTCAGACTCTGGGGCTATTGTTGATCTTAAATAAGCAGCTTCAGAAACGGCAAAGCAATTTGCATCATTTTCGATTTTGACCGGAATGCCTAGAAGATCTGCTAGGTCATCCTTCATAGGCTTTTCATTCAAGCAAACAGAGTTGCTATTTTTGATAAGCTGTGATTCTGGATCTAGTCTACCGGGTGTCCCCAAGCCTAAAGCCTCCATTTTTATTCCTTGTTTTTGCTCTAGCAATTGAACCATGGTCTTAATTTGGTTTAAGACTGCATCGTAGCCTTTGTCAGCCATGGTCGGGATTCTTTCTCTAAAAAGAATTTTGTTTTCTTGATGAGTATCCAATATTACTCCTTCAATCTTAGTTCCTCCTAAATCTATTCCGCACTTATATTGAGTTTGCATATCTTTTATTGTCTTTTTGCTTTTTATATTTAGTTTCTGCTCCTCTAATGCTTGAATCTCTAACAATTAATCTAGCATCGAAGGTTTTTGTCAATTTTGATTTATTTCCAATTATTGATTGCTGAAGAAAGTCAAAAGCCAATTCTCCCATTTCAATGCCAGGTTGTTCTACCGTTGTTAGCTGAGGTTTTAAATGTCTTGAAATTTGAGAATTACTATATCCCACCACGCCTAGATCTCTAGGAATATTAAGGTTTAACTTTTCAGCCAGCCTGTAAGCACCTGCAGCGAGGTCGTCATTTACCGCAAAGATTGCATCAGGCTTATCTACTGCCAACATTAATTGTTTAGTGGCAAAGAAGCCTTCTTCTTCTTGATTTTCTTGATCAATCAGGTGGCAGGTTTTTACAAAATTTGGATTAAAGGGAATATTGTGTTTTGCTAAAGCATCTTTGTAGCCTTGAAATCTAGCATTTGAGATGACGCAGTAATCATAACTTTTCAGATAAGCTATTTTTCGATAACCTTGCTCGATCAAGTGTTCAACTGCCAAAAATGCTCCGTTGGGATCATCGTATTTCACACAAGGAGCATCTGATTCTTTCACAGGTCGATCAACTACTATATATGGTATTCTTTTTTTTACAAGAATGTCTAAGTTATTAGAATAAGAGCTTTTATTTGAAGGAGAAATGATAACTCCGGTGACACAATGAGAGACAAACTGCTCAATTACCTCCTTTTCTTTATTTAAATCATGGGTTGATTCACCAATAAGTACAAGGTAATTAGAAAGGTGGGCCTTATTCATTATTCCTTTTAATACTGTAGAGAAAAAATAATGGTCTACAGAAGGGACAATGACACCAATAGTGAAATATTCATTCTTTCTAAGAGAAACAGCGTAGGCATTAGGCCGATAATTTAATTCATCCGCCTTTTCTAAGATTGCTTTTCTGGTTTCTTTACTTATGTCAAATTTATTATTTAAGCCTCTTGAAACAGTGGTAATCGAAACGTTTAAAGCCTCAGCAATGTCTTTTAAGCCTACTCTTTTACTCATAATTGATTTTTCATTTTCGGAAATTAACGGAAATTTCCGAAATAAAAAACAAAAACGATAAACTATTATTTGTCAAAATTGGTATTAAACAAAATTAATATCTGTTTCGGAAACGTTTTCGTCGATTTTATTGGCATAAAATATAAAACATTATGTTAATACCGAAAATGTGTTGTATTTTGGGTGAGTTATAATCCTCGCAAATTATTTACATTTTTTCGAATCATTTATTAACTAAATCGAACACACGCAAATGAAAAAACTTATGACAAAATGGCTTATGCTTTCCTGTTTTGTTTTGATTGCTGTTTCCGGTTACGCTCAATCTACTGTCAGTGGAATAATCACTGATGCAGATACTAATGAGCCACTGATTGGGGCAAACATTTTAGCAAAAGGAACAACTACGGGAACAATTACAGACATTGATGGCTCCTATACCATTAATGTTCCAGAAGGTACGGAGACCTTAGTAGTCTCTTACACCGGTTACACAGATCAAGAGATCACAATTGGCGGAAAATCCGTGATTAATGTTTCTCTAGGATCAGGAAAATTACTAGATGAAGTGGTTGTCGTTGGTTACGGCACACAAAAATCTAAAGAAATTACCTCTGCAGTAGCATCTGTTGGTGAAGAGGACTTTAACGTTGGAAACGTACAGTCTGCGGCTCAATTACTTCAAGGTAAGGTTGCAGGTTTGACAATTTCAAAAGCCAATGGTGATCCCAATGGAACTGTAGGGATCAGACTTAGAGGTGTTTCTACTATTGGAGCACAAGCAGAACCGCTGGTTGTACTCGATGGTGTACCTGGTGCTTCTCTGTCTAATATCGATCCTAGAGACATTGAAACGATTGATGTTTTGAAGGATGGCTCTGCCGCGGCGATTTATGGTACAAGAGGATCTTCAGGGGTAATTCTTGTAACTACTAAAAAAGGATCTACAGGGAATGCAAAAATTTCTTACAATGGTTACGTAGCTTCAGAAGCTATTGCACGAACGCCTCAAATAGCTACAGCTGCAGAATTTAAAGCAGCAGGTGGAAATGATGCAGGATCAACTACTGATTGGTATGATGAAATTTCACAAGCAGCAATTGCCCAATCACACAACTTATCAGTTTCTGGGGGCTCAGCTAATACAAACTACAGGGTCTCTTTCAACTACAGAAACCAAGATGGTGTGGTAAAGAACACGGGTTTTGATCAAATAAATACCAGTGTTGCAATAAACCAAAAAGCCTTGGACAACAAATTAAACGTTGGTCTTAATCTTTTATATACAGACCGTAAATCAGATCTTGGATTACCTGAGGCATTTCGATATGCAACAACTTTTAATCCTACTTCAGCAGTTTTTAATACTGATGGAACTTATAACCACCCAAGTGGTTTTGATGTATTTAATCCTGTTTCTATGGTTGACCTAGGACAACTTTATCAAGAAAGAAATGAAGTTTTAGGAAATGTAACCGCTTCTTACAATTTGACTCCAGGCTTAAAAATTACTGGATCTTATGCAAAACAGAGAAAAGATACGAATGTAGAAGAATACTATAATAGTGACTTGAGGTTTAGAAATGGAGATAGAACAGGGTCTGCAAGAAGGGTTAACGTTAGAACCAACAGTGACTTGTATGAAGGAACGTTACAATATACTGGCGAATCTGGAAATCTTACCTATAGCCTACTAGCAGGTACTTCATTCCAAAAATTTAATCGCGGAGGTTTTATTGCTGATAATGCAAATTTCCTTTTAGATTTTAATGGATCCAATCAATTAGGAAATGGAGCAGATGCAGCTGATGGAGGTATAAATACAATCTTAGGTTCTTTTGGAAACTTTTACAGACTACAAGCTCAATTTGGGAGAGTAAACTTCAATATCGATGATACTTACTTTGTGTCTGCTTCTGTGAGACGAGAAGGATCTGATAGATTTGGAGAAGACAACAGATATGGTATTTTCCCAGCTGCAAGTGCGGGTGTGAATTTGGCTAAATTAGCTAATCTTTCGAATGTTGATGCACTTAAATTAAGAGTAGGTTATGGTGTTACTGGAAATATACCTAGCCAAAATTATTTATTTGAATCAGTTTTTGTTCAAGGCCAACAATTCTGGTATAACAATGGATTTGTACCATCTTATGGACCTTTAAGAAATGCCAACCCAGAATTAAAATGGGAAGTTAAAAAAGAATTGAACATAGGATTAGATTTTGCCCTACAAGGATCAAGATTGAACGGATCAATTGATGTATTTAATAGAAAGACTGAAGATCTTATTTTGAACACATTGGTCCCTGTTCCACCAAACTTGTCTAACAGAACATGGAAAAATGTTGCCTCATTAACTACAAATGGTATTGAATTATTATTGAACTATGATGTGATAAGAAATGATAAGATGACCTATACTCCTACTTTAATATTTACAACTTATGATACAGTTTTAGATAAATATTTAGAGGATACTCCTTCACAGTACATTACTAACCTAGGTGCTCCAGGACAAAATATATTGGCAGCAGGTGTTGGCTTACACTTATTAGAAGAAGGACAATCTTTAGGGCAGATCACTGCTCCTGAATTTGAAGGAGTCAATGAAGATGGCACGTTTAAATTTAAAGATCAAAATGGAGATGGAGAAATAGACGCAGCTGACTGGGTAGTTGTCGGCAATGGTCTACCTGACTTTGAAATGTCCCTTAATAATACTTTCAACTTTGGTGCTCTTGATTTAAATTTATTCTTTAGAGGATCTTTTGGCCATAGTTTAGTAAATACCTACAGAGCTTTTTACGAAGCTATTCCTGATAACGCAGGTGCTAATTTTATTGATACCGAAAAGTCACAGGCAGGTGTTAAGGCCGCATCATACAATAGCGAACATGTTGAAAACGCTTCATTTGTAAAATTAGATAATGCTTCTATTGGATATACTTTTAATACTTCAAATTCAAAAATCGGTGCATGTAGAGCATATATTGCTGGTCAAAACTTATTGACTTTTACAAACTATACAGGAGTTGATCCAGAAGTTAGACTTGGAGACGCTGGTGCTAATGATAATGGAGGAAGAGTAAATAATGATATCTATGGTTTAGATGGACCAGCATTGAATATTTTAGCTCCAGGAGTTGATAGAAGAGATACATACTTTTCAACTAGAACTGTTACTCTTGGACTAAACATAACTTTCTAAAAAAATAAAATAGAAACAATGAAATTTTATAATAAATTATTAATAATTTTTCTAGTATTAGGCATGGTTTCATGTTCTGATCTAGAACCAGATTTTGGGGATGTTATTCCTGAAGATGAATATTTTGCAAACGAAGCAGCATTCATCTCAGCACTAGGGTCTGCCTATACAAATCTTTATGGTTTTATGAACCATGGAAATATCTTTTCTTTAGATGTAACTTCTTCTGATGAAGCTGCGATTACTCATAAGGGACCAGATTGGGAAGATGGAGGACAATGGTTGAGAATGCATAGACATGAATTTTCACCGGGTGAAGGTGTGTTTGGAGCAGTATGGAACTTCTGCTATGGCGGTGCCAATACGTGCAACAGATTGATTGCAACCTTTGAAGCTTCTGGTGGTGAAAATGCAGCAGCTTTTATATCTGAATTGAAAGTTTTAAGAGCGTACTACCATTTAATAATCTTAGATGTTTTTGGCAATGCTCCTATTCTTGATACATTTGATGTGCCAGAAGGTTTCAAACCGTCCACAGTTTCGAGAACAGAATTGTACAATTGGGTAGAATCCGAATTAACAACAAACGTACCTGCATTACCACAGGAAAATTCAGCTGCAACTTATGCAAGAGTAAATTACTATGCTGGTCAGGCAATGCTTGCTTCTCTTTATTTAAACGCAGAAGTTTATACCGGTACTTCACAATGGGAAAAATGTATAGACGCTTGCGACGAAATCATTAACTCAGGTGAGTTCTCAGTAGAAGGTAACTTCTTTGCAAATTTTGCTGTTGATAATATTGGTTCTTCAGAAACAATTTGGGCTATTCCTTATGATGGTGCAAATGCAGGAGGATTCAACTTAGTACAAATGACACTTCACTATGAATCTCAAGCTACATTCAAAACGGTGGATCAACCTTGGAATGGATATTGTATTTTAGCTGATTTTTACAATTCTTTTGATGACAATGACATCAGAAAAACAGGTGGAGGTAGAGGTTACGGAATAGGGCTTGCTGGTCCTCAGTATTCTGCGGAAGGAGAACTATTAATGGATGGTGCAGATTCATGGTACCCAGATAATGCATTCAATGGAGAAGAAAGAGCTGTAGTTTTCAACCCTGAGATCAATGAGCTTGCACCTATGGCTCATAGAGATGGTGGTGCTAGAATTTCAAAGTACGAATACGAAGTTGGAACGGTAAACAGTATGAGTAACGATTTCCTTCTTTACAGATAT
>CALIIW010000215.1 GCA_938018185.1 uncultured Saprospiraceae bacterium | reverse complement strand
TGCATCAGGGCATGCCCTGATGCTACATGAAGACTGTATTCAATCGAATTATTTTTTGTTATAATAATACACAAATATTCGTATTTCGCCTTGCGGGCTTCAAGTTTCGGCTGCGGATTTTTCATAGGGCTTACGCCCTATCCTATGGAAATTTTGTCCTTTCAGGACAACAAAAAAATCCTACAATCAAATAAATCCTAATAATCCCTGTTCAGACAAAAAGTAACATTAGGTCCATCCACAAACTTATATGCCCTCCTACCAATCCAAAATAGTTCTGATCTAACTTATATGCTTTACAGCCGCTTCGCCAAAACCACCGCCTCCTTAAAATGCTCCACCTTCCCATCGGTATTATGCAATTGAATCCAGAGAATGTAAATTCCCATTCTGGCAATCGTATTTTCATCGGTAGTACCATCCCAAATAAATGAATTTTCTAGGGAGATCAATTCATTGTTTGAAAGTGTTTTTATCTGACGACCTACCTTATCGAAAATCTTAATTGTGGCTAAATTTCCAGGAGTTTCTGGAGTAAGGTTTATTTGTAAAAAGTCTTCAAAGCCATCTTGATCCGGAGAAAAAGTTGGGTGGATGAGTTCGATGATTCCTTCCGTCCTCATAGTGGCTTGAGTGATGGCTTGAGAATTTTGAGCCGTAGGTGTTGCATAGCCATTGGTAGCTGCAGAAGATTGCCAATTCGATTGATCTTGCGTTGAAGCATCAAAACTAATACGTTCTAATGAAACACCATTTTTATCTTCCAATAATGGGAAGTGCCAGTCTTCTGAATAATCTAAAACATCTAATATAATTTGGTCTCCTCCAGTGATGGTGTATATGGTAACATTTCCAGATTTATCATCGAAAGAAGGCAATTTATTTTCAAAAAGATTTGAAGGATCCTCCACATTGTAAGTCAAACTTAAATTTGCGGGAGAGACGGTTAAGGTAAAATAAGAATTTGGATAAATTAATTCTTCAACAAGAATATTTTCGATGTCAATATCTGAATCTTGTATATTGGCAATTATCAAAGAGGCAGAATTAATTACTTTGTCAGAGTTATTATAAAGTTCTAAAAAATCTACTCCGGAAGTTTGTGGATTAAACAAAATTTCATTTATGATTATATCTCCTTCTTTTGCATTTGCAGGCAAGGCAAATTCAAAAACTTTTGTATTAGAGGTTTCATTCCCAAGACAATCTGCTGCGGATAATATGCTTAATTCATAAGACAGTCCGTCCATCAGATTTTCATTCAAATTAAGAAGAACAGTATTGCGATCATTGGTTTGGTTAATAGAAGTAATTAGGACTCCATTATTTAAACTATAGTTAGCATTCTCTAAAGCTGAAAATGCATCCAGCTCTTCGGAAAATCTAAGTTCTATCTGAGTAAGGCCTAAAGGAAAAACAGATACCACTTCTGGCGGATCTTGATCTACCTCAAAATTGTAAACGGAGTTTTCTTTTCCTGGTGTTCCACCAGAAAGGTCATTACTCCCGATCCAATTGTTTATAGATTGACAAGGGCTGCCTGGATTTATTAATTCTAAACTAAAGCCACCATCTTTCTTTTCATTACTTCCGTACCATTGGTTTGAATATGTTATTTCATGGATTAATTCATTGTCGCTGTTAAAGAGCTGAACTTGATCTGAAGCATTAGTCAGAACAGGAAAATTAGGAAGACCAATGGCTTTCCCAAAAATTTCAAATTCTGAAACTGAAACATCATTCGTTAAAATCACATACTCGTTTGGTCCCAAAGTAAAATCTGGTAAAAAAGCAGGATTGCCACCATCTGAAATACTATACATTCCTAAATTAAAATTCTTTGAACTTGGATTGTATAATTCTATATACTCTGCTTCGGGCAAGGCAACAACAGGACTCGGATCAGCCATAATTTCATTGATCAAAATATCATAGGCAATAGCAAGTTGGATCTCAACAAAATTTATCGTAAAAATAGCAGCGTCCAATACATTTCCATTTGCATCAGAAATATTGCTAGAAGTCAATTCGTAAGATTGTCCATCTTGCAGATCCTCAGACAATCCAAGAATAATTTTTGTTGGGTCATTTGAATCAATTATCGCTGATGAAATTTGAATTCCATTCGTCAATTGAAAATTTGAGTTTGAAAAATTATTGCCAATAGTTTCATCAAAACAAAGGCTTAGGGTTTTATTATCTAAAATGATCACATCTAATAATTCAGGTGCCTCTGTATCTACAAAAAGTGGATCAATTTTTATATCATCAAAATAAAAAGCTTCAGATCTTGTGGAAGTATAAATGCATTGAAAACCAAAGTATTTTCCATCTGGGTATGTATCATCAAAAGCGGTTCCTCTGGAGACAAAATTTTCTCCACCTGTCAAATCAGTAAACAATTCCCAATTATTATTTTCGTTACGGCTCACTTTTACTCTCAGCATAGGAAGGCTTGCAGCGCCTCCTGTTTCTCCAGAAATAAGTAAGGTCTTGCTACTACCATCTTGTCTAAAAAGCTCAACGGCATCTTCATCACCAGAAATTCCTCCGATTTGAATAAAATAGCCATTCAACTCTTGGTTTAAAACAGGAAAGTCAGCATTTAGATAAACTTTAGCAAAATTTGATGTGGAAGGATTAAAATCAAGATTTACCCAGAATTCCCAATCGCAAAATCCACTAGTAGCAGCGGCAGTGCTTAAATAGCTACTGGATTGAGAAGCATCCGTATCAAAAAGTTGTAATTTTAGTTCCGAATTCACTTGAAATTCAGCTGTGTCTCCAGACCAAGAAGGATTATTAAAAATCTCACCGTCCGTAAAACTTTCAACGAATTGGGCATTCGCCGATAAGGCAAAAAGGATGACTAAAAATTTAACAAGGGAATACTTTATTTGCATTATATCAAATGTATGACGAAATGTACGTTAAAGTTATATAAAATAGCTATTTACAACAGAATCTTGAAATAATTTTTGTCATTTTTACATTAAGGAACATCTATAAACTATATTCAACTTAGGAGCTTGTTTATAGATATTCCCTTAAGCAACAAAGACGGAATGAAATTCGTATTAATTGTGCAGAAAAGAATTTAAATGAAAGTAGCAATTGTTGGAGTAACAGGTTTAGTAGGTTCAGTCATGATGAAAGTCCTGAATGAGCGTGATTTTCCTATAACGGAGTTCTTGCCAGTTGCGTCTGAAAGATCTATAGGTAGCCCTATATCATTTAGAGGTGAAACCTATTCTGTGATTGGAATGGAAGAAGCAATCTCTAAACAGCCAGATATTGCTATTTTTTCTGCTGGAGGTTCCACTTCTAAAGAATGGGCGCCAAAATTTGCAGCAGTTGGAACAGTAGTTATTGATAATTCTTCAGCTTGGCGAATGGATCCAAATACCAAGTTGATAGTTCCTGAAATAAACGCAGATATTTTAACAGCTGATGACAAGATCATTGCCAATCCAAATTGCTCCACCATACAAATGGTGGTAGCTTTAAATCCACTGCATAAAGCATATGGAATTAAAAGATTGGTTATTTCTACTTATCAAAGTTACACAGGTACAGGTGTAAAAGCGGTTGAACAATACAAAGGAGAAAGAGATAATGGACATCACCCAAAAGAGGAGATGGCCTACCACTACCCGATTTTTGAAAATTGTATTCCACATTGCGATGTATTTTTTGAAAATGGATATACACGAGAGGAATTAAAACTCGTTAAAGAGACACAGAAAATTTTGAATGACTACAATTTGGCAATAACAGCTACTGCAGTCAGGGTCCCGGTTAATGGCGGACATTCAGAATCTGTTAATGTAGAATTTTTTAATAGTTATGACTTAGCCGAACTTAAAAGCATTCTTCGTAATGCTGAAGGACTAGTCATACAAGACGACATAGAAAACAATGAATACCCAATGCCTCTTTTCGCAAAAGATAAAGATGAAGTTTTTGTAGGAAGGATAAGAAGAGATGAATCGATAGAAAATGGATTAAACCTATGGATCGTTTCTGATAATCTTAGAAAAGGAGCAGCTACCAATGCCGTTCAAATAGCGGAATATTTAGTAGCTAAAAATTTAATTGGGGTAACTGTTTAATAAGCTGTTAATGCAGAATTAGCTTGCCGAAATTAATTTAGCAAGTTCTATATTTGAATAAACAACTTATTGAGGTGGCGAGTGTCACCTTAAAGAATAAGGAATTACAAAAGCGCTTATACGCTTTCGCAATATTGTTAATAAAATACACAAGTAATTATGAAGACCAAGTTAGTCCTATGGGGCACAGATGCAACAGACAGTAAAGTATTGATAGCTTTACAATTAAGACCTGAAGAAAACAAAGTAGATCTCTGGACATTTCCAGACAAAGATTTAACAGACGCATTTGTTGACGATATGTTAAACAAATGGAGAAACGGCCAAGAGGTCACCTTTCCAGAAAGTAATACCCACGTTGTAAGAGAATTAAGCGTAACAGAAAGTCTTTTACCTGAAGAATTGAAGGTTAAGGATGGGCATTTAATTCAAAGAGCACAAACGGAGTGGCACTTTGTCGTGCTATCTATGAAACTGAATGAGCTGTATGAAAATGAATTAGGCGACATAAAAACGAAGGTAGACAGCTTAACAAATTTCAGTTCAGATGTTTTTAATGAACTAAAAGAATTTTGGAATAAGGTTCAAGGTCAAATAAGAGACAAGAATCTTATTCGCGATCATTCAGATAAATTACGAAACAATACTAATGAAGTATTTGGAAGGCTAAAGGAATTGAGAGCAAGTCTTGATGAAGAATTCAGAACTGCTTCTAAAGAATATGCTGCGAACTTTCATAGTACTTTGGATGATATAGATAAAAAAATGGATGGCGGCAGATTGTCTGCTGTTTTTGAAGAACTTAAAAGTATTCAAAACAAATTTAGAGATACTAAATTCACTAAGGAGCATAGAGCTGAATTATGGGATCGTATTGACAAGACCTTTAAAAAGGTAAAAGATCTAAGATTTGGGCCTAATGCTAACAATGGTAATTCTGCCATTGATCGACTACAAAGAAGATATGATGGCTTATTGAGTGCCATAGACAAAATGGACAGATCCATAGCAAGAGATAAAAAAGATCTTGAATTTCAAGACCGAAAAATAAATACTACAGACGGGCAGTTGGAAGCACAGATTCGTCAAGCTAAAGTTTCCATGATCAAAGAGCGTATTAATTCTAAAGGGGCAAAGCATGCAGAGATGCTAGAAACCAAGAAAGAGTTAGAAGCTAGAATGGTAACACAAAAGCAGAAGGATGCCAAGCGTGCAGATAAGATCAAACTGGAAGAAGCTAAGCAAGAAGCTAAAAAGAAGATTGCTAAAGACATTAAGCAAGCTGAGGCTCAAAGGTCTACCAAAGACGGAGCACTTGCAGCTGCGGCTTCAGCCATTATAGCTGGAAAAACCGCAACAAGCAAAACCGCTCAATCTGTCATGGAAAAAGTTAAAGATGCAGCCGGTGACATCGCAGAAATGGTAGAAGAAGCTGTGGAAGAAATCAAAGAAACGGTAACTGAAGTGATTGCAGAAGCTAGTGGTGTTAACGAAGGAAATGGGACAGATTTGATAAAAGATGCTGTAGATACAGCCGAAGGCATTGCTTCCATTAATCTAGAAAATGATGGTATTAGTCCGATTTCTTCTGAAGAAGAGTAAATAAATGTATATTTAGATGGAATCCTGCGTCATAAGTAGGTAAGTTTAAAATTCAAAAAAGAATTATGTCAAAAAATAGTTATTTCAACAATTCCTCTAATCCAATAATGAATGAGGAAAAATATAAGTCAACGGCTGTAAATGCGCCTTTAGATGCGGATCTTGTTATAGATAACGCTGACCGCATGACAGTCAGTGGAGCAGTAAATAAGACCTTTTTGCTCACTGGTTTGATGTTGATCACTACCCTCTTTAGCTATGCTAATCCATCATCGATGTTGATGTATGTTGGAATGTTTGGTGGACTCGGCCTGGTTTTGTTGGCTAGTTTTAAAATGCATCTATCTCCATATATTGCACCAGCCTATGCTTTAGTAGAAGGACTATTTGTAGGATCTATTTCAGCCTTATATGCTGGAATGGTAGGAAGTACCTTTATTATCTTTCAAGCGATAATGATCACTTTGGCTTTGCTTTTTACGATGTTGACCTTATACAAATCTGGTTTAATAAAAGTAACCGATAAATTTAGATCTGGTGTTATGATGGCTACAGGAGCCATTATGATCGTTTATCTGCTAAATTTTGGCCTTTCATTTATAGGTATAAGTATACCATACTTACATGAAGGTAATATGATAGGAATAGGAATTTCTGTTGTAATCATAGGTGTTGCGACATTAAACCTTTTACTTGATTTTGATAATTTTGAAAAAGGAGAAAAGCATGGTGCTGCAAAATACATGGAATGGTATTCAGCAATGGGCTTATTAGTTACCCTGGTTTGGTTGTATTGGGAAATCTTGAGACTATTAACCGTTTTACAATCTGATTAAGATATTATCAGTTATCCCAAAGGGACAATTAGATATGAAGAGCTTGTTCTTAATAAAGGACAAGCTCTTTTTTGGTTGTCTGATGTCAGATGTCGGATGTCAGCTTTGCAAAGCTGCCTATAGCTTTAGGGGAAAGATTGGTAAATGTTAAGCTTAGTTGCTAATTGTTGGTTGTTGAATGAATATTAAAATTCTTTTTATGTTTTATGAATTTAAGGGATTTATTCCTGTAGTCGATCCTTCTTCTTTTGTACATCCACAAGCCGTGGTCACTGGCAATGTGATCATAGGCAAAGATGTCTACATTGGTCCCGGAGCGGCCCTAAGAGGAGATTGGGGGGGAATTGTGATAGAGGATGGCTGTAATGTGCAGGAAAATTGTACCATCCACATGTTTCCAGGTGTTGAGGTGCGGCTTAAGAGAGGAGCGCATGTAGGACATGGGGCAATCATTCATGGTGCCATTCTTGAAGAAAACTGCTTAATAGGGATGAATGCAGTAATAATGGATAATGTAACCATTGGAAAAGAATCTATAGTGGGTGCCTTATCCTTTGTGAAAGCTAAAAGTATAATTCCTGAAAGAAGCCTAGTGGTGGGAAATCCGGCTAAAATTATAAAAAAGGTAAGTGACGAAATGATAAGCTGGAAGACGAAAGGAACAGCATTATATCAAAAGTTGCCATCGGAATGTCGAGAATTTTTGCGTTCCTGCGAACCACTTAATGAGATTCCTTCTGATAGACCAAGCCAAGAGCGACTTTATGACACCTGGAAAAACCTTTAAAAAGGGATGTCACAGATTTTAACATAAATTCTTCGCTCGATATATGTTAAATTCCGATACTTTTTATAATTATTCTGTCTAAAGGAGGAACTAAACACTAAAAATCGTCGTTTTGTAACTAAACAGCAAATAAAATTTTAGAGCTTAATTAATGAAGTATACCAATCCATTCAAACAATTAGAAAAAGAGAACGTCCATCGTTTCTCTCAGATTGGTCCTGATATTCCAACATTCATGAATAGTTCAACTTCTTCTTCTAATTCTCTTGATTCTGGAAGTTCTTCCAATTCTCCTATTTTTCCTTCATTTGGGTAGTGGTTTCTTTTGACTTTTTTTAAGGTATTTAGCCCGTAAGGGTTTTTTTTATTTTAGCATCATTCGATAAATTGGGATATTGGTGGAGAATACCTCCAAACATTTATTTATTGAAAAATTTTAAGCGCTAAAAATAATTAATCCATTGTTGAAATGAAGATTGTCATTCCGAATGAAGCGAAATCGGAATTGAGGAATCACATCGTTGTTGTTAAATTAATTTCGACCGAAGTGGAGAAATCTAACAAGGTAGTTTATAGAAGAAAGTTAGCTTATTAAGCTAATGATTCTTATTGAAACAGCTTATATAAGATATTTTTTATGTAGTAAAATCTAGATGAAACAGATTTCTCCACTCGTTTCTTGCCTTCGGCAAACTCGGTCGAAATTAAAAAAAATGCCTTGATTTGATCCCTCGACTTCACTTTGTTTCGCTCGGGATGACAATCTACTAAAAAACTTGCGGTACATTAACGAACAACTTCCCACACAAACCCTATCCACTAATAACAAAAGTCTTAAATTAGAGGATTATTCAATCCTTATAAGAAATTAATGCCAACTAAGAATCAAGAAAATTATATCCTGGGACGCTGGAAGAAGCATGGTCCAAACGGAATTGTACAAAGAGATGCTATAAATGGGAAGGTGATATCTACCTGCAGTAGTGAAGGTCTGGATTTTGATGCGATATTAGAATATGGCCGCACGGTTGGAGGTACTCCTTTGAGAAAAATGACTTTTCATGAAAGGGGACGAATGATAAAAGCTTTGGCACTTCATTTATTCAATATAAAAAAGAAGTACTACCCCATTAGTTATAAAACCGGTGCGACTTATTCTGATAGTTGGGTTGATATAGATGGTGGTATTGGGACCTTGTTTGCTTATGCGAGTTTGAGAAGAAAATTTCCGAATGAGCCCTTTTATGTTGAAGGTGAAACGATTGCCCTGTCAAAAGAAGGAACATTCATTGGTCACCACATATTGACACCTAGACAAGGCGTTGCGATTCATATCAATGCATTTAATTTTCCGATTTGGGGAATGCTAGAGAAGCTGGCAGTAAATCTCCTTGCGGGAATGCCGGCTATTGTTAAACCATCTGAGGTCACTTCATTTCTTACCTATGAAATGGTCAAGGACATCATTAAATCGAAGATACTCCCAGAGGGTACTTTGCAGTTGGTTTCGGGACAAGGCATTGGTATACTTGACAAGGTGAATTCACAAGATGTAATAACCTTTACGGGTTCAGCATCAACAGGAAAAAAACTTAAGACTTTAAAACCTATCGTAGAAAACGCTGTGCCATTCAATATGGAAGCAGATAGTTTGAATGCAGCCGTGTTGGGTCCTGACTGTATTCCTGGAACTCCAGAGTTTAATATTTTTATAAAAGAAGTCAGAAGAGAGATGACCACCAAGTGTGGACAAAAATGTACCGCCATCAGGAGAATAATAGTTCCTGAAAATTTAGTTGACGATGTACAGAAAGCATTGGCAGCACAATTGAAAAAAACAGTTATTGGAAATCCTAGTTCTAAGGAAGTTCGAATGGGCTCCTTGGTTTCAATGGAACAACTTGATGAGGTACAGGATAAGATTGAAATATTGGGCAAACAATCAGAACTGGTTTATGGAGGCTCTAATAGATTTAAAGTTGTAGGTGCTACAAAAAGTAAGGGCGCATTTTTAGCTCCTACCCTTTTTGTAAATGAAAAGCCATTCAAATACACAAAGACACATACGGTAGAAGCTTTTGGTCCGGTAAGTACAATCATGCCATATAAAGATTTTGAAGAAGCAATTGCTTTAGCGAATATGGGTAAAGGATCATTGGTCAGCACGATCTGTACAGCCGATCCAAAAATTGCAAAGGACTATATGTTGAATGCTGGATCCTTTCACGGACGTATTTTATTTTTGGATGAAGCTGCTTCTAAGGAGAGTACGGGACATGGATCTCCAATGCCGATGCTTAGTCATGGTGGACCAGGTCGAGCAGGTGGCGGTTCGGAGATGGGTGGAAAAGTTGGTGTAAAGCATTACATGCAAAGAACAGCCATACAGGGACATCCGACGATGATTTCTAAGATTACGAATCAATATCAAATTGGAGGGGAACAAATAGAAAAACCAGTTCACGTATTTAGAAAACATTTTGAAGAATTGGAGATTGGCGAAACAGTTATTACAGCTAAGCATACCGTTACGGAATCTGACATCAGTAACTTTGCAAATGTAAGTGGTGACAACTTTTATGCGCATGTAGACGCGACTTCACTTGATGGAACCATTTTTGAACAACGGGTTGCGCATGGTTATTTCATTTTATCAAAAGCCGCAGGACTTTTTGTAGATCCTAAAAAAGGGCCTGTACTTTTAAATTATGGTATTGATGAATGTAGATTTACAAAACCTGTTTATCCAGGTATGACCATTGGAGTAAAACTTACAGTGAAGGAAAAAGTTGATCAGGAGAAGCGAGATGAAGAGGACATTGCGAAAGGGATTGTGAAGTTTCAGGTTGAAGTGTATGATGAGACGGATGAGACGGTGGCGATGGCAACTATTTTGACTATGGTGAAGAAGATTGATCAGGGGTAGGTGGATGTGAGATGTCAGATGTCAGATGTCAGAGGTGAGATGTGAGATGTGAGATGTTGGTTGTTGATTGTTGATTGTTGGAAAAAAGGAAGGAGGATTTTGAACCACATAGAGCACAATAGGTTTACACAGTAGAGACATAGAAAATGTTTAAAATTTTAGATAAAAGATGAACGAAAATATTATAAAACAAGGATCTGTTACTTCGATAAATAAGGAAGGAGTTACTACAATTACCTTTTATCATCCAGCGCACAATTCTTTGCCGGGGAAATTGCTTGCAGAATTGAAGGAGGCGATTGATGCTGCGGGTAAAGATGAGGAGACAAAAGTAGTTGTCTTAAAGAGTGAAGGCGATAGAACCTTTTGTGCGGGAGCAAGTTTTGATGAATTGATATCTCTTGAAGATTTTGATACTGGCAAAAAATTCTTTTTGGGTTTTGCCAATGTGATCAATGCCTTGAGAAAATGTCCAAAGTTTGTAATTGGCAGAGTGCAAGGCAAGGCCGTTGGTGGCGGAGTCGGGGTGGCTTCTGCCGTTGATTATTGCTTAGCAACAAAGTATGCTTCTGTAAAATTATCAGAACTAGCTGTTGGGATAGGTCCATTTGTTGTGGGCCCTGCAGTAGAAAGAAAAATAGGTACATCCGCCATGTCTCAGCTGGCAATCAATGCGACAGAATGGCAAAGCGCAGATTGGGCAAAAGCAAAAGGACTTTATACGGATGTTTTTGAATCTGTAGAAGAAATGGATGCTGGCATAAATGCACTGACAGATAAGCTTATCAAATCAAATCCTGAGGCTATGCAGATGTTAAAAGGCATCTTCTGGAAAGGCTGTGAAAATTGGGATGAATTGCTTGATGAACGAGCGGCTATGAGTGGGCATTTGGTGTTGTCTGATTTTACTAAGAATGCGATTGAGAAGTTTAAAGCGAAGTAGAGATTTGTTCATAGTCCATAGCTGTAGATTCTTCGTGTATTCTCTATTATGACTATGTGTACCCTATTGTACCTATTGAGCTTAAGCTTTGTTAGTTCATCATTTCAATTTGTTAACAAATTGCTCTTTCTTACGAATTGCTAAAAGCATTCTATAAATACCCCGCAACGTTAAACCCATTCCCTCGTAAAATGTTATATTTAGGATATCAATCCATCCCCAAATTACACCGATTGATTAGATCCTAATCATTTATAATATGTACGAGATAGAAACCAAGATAGATAGAGAGATTTTGCTTGAAGGATTTAGCTTAATGGCCACTGCCAAAGGCATGACCGAGCTATATGAGGATAACTTCAAATTGGTATCAAAATACGTTCATGCGACTTCTCGAGGACATGAAGCCATTCAGTTGGCCATTGGTATGCAGTTGGAGCCTCAAGATTTTGTTTCTCCTTATTATAGAGATGATGCGATGTTGCTTGGCCTAGGGATGAGCCCAGAGGCATTAATGCTCCAATTATTAGGAAAAATAACTGACCCATTTTCTGGAGGACGAACCTATTATTCTCATCCAAGTCTAAATGACGCGGACAAACCTAAGATCATACACCAATCTTCAGCTACCGGGATGCAGGCCATTCCTGCTACTGGTATTGCCATGGGATTGCAGTATAAAGAATTATTGTCCTTTGATGATGGCAATATGCCACTAGTCGTTTGTTCACTTGGGGACGCATCTATCACAGAGGGTGAGGTATCAGAAGCTTTTCAAATGGCAGCCTTAAAGCAACTTCCAATTTTATTTTTGGTACAAGATAACGAATGGGATATTTCAGCATCGGCTGATGAAATAAGAAATCAAGATGCCTATGAATTCATAAAAGGATTTCATGGCATTGAGGCATTTACTGTAAATGGCTCCGACTTTCTAGAATGTTATTCTACGGTTCAGCATATTTATAAAAAGATTAGAGAAGAACGTAGGCCTTTTTTACTTCATGCCAAAGTGCCATTACTCAACCACCATACTTCAGGCGTTAGAATGGAATGGTATAGGGATGACCTTGAAGAGGCAAGATCAAGAGACCCTTACCCTGTCCTCAAAGGGCAACTTATGGAACAAGGCATCGGCATTGGGAGAATTGAAGAAATAGAAAAAGAAACACAATCTTATATAGAAGAAGAATTTAAAAAAGCACAGTCAGCAGAAGATCCAACAGCATCAGATTTATTTAATCATGACTTCGCACCTACGCCTGTTCTCATAGAATCCGGAGAAAGAAGTCCAGCTGGAGGTGAGGAAAAGGTCATGGTAGATTGTGCGTTGTTTGCTATAGAGGAGTTAATGCGAAAGCATACGGAATGTTTACTTTACGGACAAGATGTTGGTCATAGATTAGGAGGTGTTTTTAGAGAAGCAGCGACTCTTGCGCAAAAGTTTGGAAACGAGCGGGTGTTTAACACACCAATACAAGAAGCTTTCATTGTTGGTTCTACTGTTGGAATGTCTGCAGCAGGCTTAAAGCCAATTGTAGAAGTTCAATTTGCGGATTACATTTGGCCAGGATTGAATCAGCTGTTTACAGAGGTGAGTCGTTCCTATTATTTGAGTAATGGCAAGTGGCCTGTTAGTATGATATTAAGAGTTCCTATTGGAGCTTATGGAAGTGGAGGTCCTTATCACTCTTCCAGTATAGAATCTGTCGTTTGCAATATAAGAGGTGTAAAAATTGCATACCCTAGTAATGGAGCAGATTTAAAAGGATTGATGAAAGCTGCGTACTATGATCCAAATCCTGTTGTGATGTTTGAACACAAGGGTTTGTATTGGTCTAAGGTACCAGGTACGGATGCGGCTAGAACGATCATGCCTGATGAAGAGTATATTATCCCTTTCGGGAAAGGTCGCATTGCCTTGCAAGCAGCGGAGGAATCTTTAAAGAAAAATAGTTTATTGGTCGTGACATACGGCATGGGTGTCCATTGGGCACTAAATGCAGCCTTAGACCATGAGGATAAAATCGAAATCATTGATTTAAGAACGCTCTATCCTTTGGATGAGGAGTTGGTGTTTGAAAGAGCGAAGGCTCACGGAAAAATATTGGTTCTAACAGAGGAACCAGTCAACAGTACTTTTGCTCAATCATTGGCAGCAAGAATTCAGGAAAATTGTTTTGAATTTTTAGATGGCCCGGTACTGACTTTAGGTTCTGAAAACATGCCAGCTATTCCTTTGAATGAAAATTTGGAAAAAGCGATGATTCCAAATACAGCTAAGGTTAGCGAGGCAATGAAAAATCTTCTCGATTATTGAGAAAGCGTTTTTTCGATTATCTGTTTATTTTCAATTAACTTCGGTTACTAGATCTTTATAAACAAATAAACGCATAAACAAATAAGCAATTTCTAAAAATGTCCATAGCAACTGCATTACTTCTAGCACAGATTTTGTTTTGGCTTATCGTTTTATACCTACTTGCTTTTATATTTTTCACACTTAAGTTTGCATTTAAGAAACTTCGTTTAGAAGAAAGGAAAAGCAAGCTATTTCTAAGGTATAGTCTCTCCGGTTTAATTTTTTGGATGCTATTATTGTTAACAATATCCATCACTGGATTCTTTGAGGATTATTCTACTCTTCCTCCAAAAATTGCCCTAGCTGTTTTACCCCCTATTATTGTTATGCTGTTTTTACTACAGCATCGCTTATTCAAATTTGTTCTAAAGGTAATTCCAGAAAAATCGATGGTCTTGTTTCAAAGTTTTCGTATTCCAATGGAGATAATGTTTTACCTATATTTCATAGCAGAAGTTATTCCTTTCCAAATGACATTCATAGGATTAAACCATGACATCCTTGTAGGTGTTACCGCTTTGATTGCTGCCTATGTTTTTTTTATCAAAAGACATCGACAACAGATGGCAGCCATTCTTTGGAACATCTCTGGCATTGCCATGTTGGTCAACATAGTTGGTATCACGATCCTTTCAACTCCTTCTCCATATCGTGTTTTCTTAAATGAACCATCTGCACAGTTTATTGGAAGTTTCCCATTTATTTTGATCCCTGGTTTTATTGTGCCTTTGGCTTTTAGTATGCATGTGTTTTCTATTAAGCAGTTGGTGATGAATGGGAGTGGGAAGGTTTGAATGTAAAACCATCATTGAATAACTCAGGAAAAAATTTATCTGAGGAATATCAAATAAATATTCCAATCCATTATTTTTATATTTACTATCCATAGGCAAATTCTAATAATGACAAAACTCAAAGGAATCATAATACTAGGCAGCTCTAGATCCAATGGCAACACCTTCAAAATATGCCAAAGGCTTCAAGAACAAACAAGCTATGACCTAATCGATCTCAAAGCAAAAAATATTTCTATATATGATTACGAGCATAAAAATAAAGACGATGATTTTTTGCCACTCATTAAAAAGATTGTTGCAGAATATGAAGTGATAATTTTTGCTACGCCGATCTACTGGTATAGTATGAGTGCTACCTTAAAAATATTTTTTGATAGGATCTCCGATTGCTTAAGTATTGAAAAAGAAACCGGTAGAAAACTGAAAGGAAAACACATGGCGATGTTGAGTTGTGGCTCCGATGATGAAATTTTTGATGGATTCACGATGCCTTTTATTCAGTCTGCGAATTATCTAGGAATGAACTACATTGGAGATGTACATACCTGGCTAGAAGAAGATGAGACAATATCAGCTGAAGTAGCAGAAAGGTTGAATGCTTTTGCCCAAAAACTGCCTTAAGTACCACTCCAATTTTAAATTTGACATAGCATTTTGTAATTTGTAGTATTGTACCGTTTAATAAAGAATCAACTCATATTGAAAAAAGTATTCCTCTTACTAATGTTCATGAATTCAATGCTATGTGATGCACAGGAGTTGATCAACGGTGATTTTGAAAACCACCCGTTTGAAGAATGCACTTATAATTTAAGTGACGAAGCTTTCAATAATAGTGTTCCTAATATTTTTGGATTTGGCAAGGCTTTTATTGCAGGTGAGAATGTTGGCGAACTCGATCTACAAACTTTTGATTGCTATGTGGAACCTGCGTCTGGTTCTTGGTGCATAGGGCTATCAGCTGATACTTCTTCTTTTTCTGACGCAATAGCTATCGAGTTGTCCTCCCCCTTAGAGATTGGCGAAAAATATGATCTCTCATTCAGCCATTATAGTAGCTCTACAAATTTAACCCCGGTTGAGATTGGTGTCTCTAATGCTCCAAACAATTTTGGTTCCTCTTTGGGTATTTACACAACTACTTTTGAACAATGGACTGCTGATATGGTGACCTTTATGGCAACCGAAAATTCAAAGTATATCACAGTTCGAGCAGTTGCTGGCGATTTTGGATGGGCACAAGTAGATGCCTTTTCTATTGTACCAATGGGCACCTCTATTGAAGAAAAAGGTTTATCCCTTTCAAGAGTGTATCCTAATCCGACTTCAAACTTAGTGCATATTGAATTTGGAAAAATCTTTAAAGGCATAAGCCTTACCATAAGTGATCTCCTAGGTAAGATCTATATTCAAAATGATTATTCAAATGTGAATGAGCTAAAGTTGGATCTTTCCAAAATGAATAATGGGACTTATATCTTAGAATTGCGAAGTATTGCTGGAAGACAAAGTTTTCCAATTATTAAATTTTAAATGTAGAAAGTTTAAAAGATTTCTTGAAATCTAAAAGTTTTTAATTATGAAAAAGCAATGTTTTATTTTCCAATTTTTGGCTCTTGTGACAATATTAGGAATTTTTGTTTCCTGCAGCTCAGAAGAGAAAACTAAAGCCAAAAAGGAAGAAGCCATAACAGGGCAACTAGGCGTGGTAGATTTTAAAGTCAGCGGTTCTGAAGCAGCGCAGCCATATTTTGAAAAAGGGCTTTTACTACTTCATAGTTTCGAATACGAGGATGCAAGGGATGCCTTTGTTGAAGCCCAAAAATTAGATACTACTTTTGCTATGGCTTATTGGGGAGAGGCAATGAGTCACAATCATTCTCTTTGGAAAAAACAAGCTTTGGATGAGGCAAGAACTGCCTTGGCAAAACTGGCACCTACTGCAGAGGAAAGACAAGCCTTGTTAAAAACTGATCTTGAAAAAGACTTTTTCAAAGGAGTAGAAATTTTATTTGGAGAAGGCACAAAATATGATAGAGACATTGCCTATCAAAAACATATGAAATCTTTGTGTGCTAAACATCCTGATCAATTGGAGGTTTCAGCGTTTTATGCCATTTCATTATTAGGCTCAGCCAGAAATGGTAGAGATGAAGTATTGTATGGCAAAACAGCTCAAATTGCAAAAAGTATTTTGGCAGAAAACCC
>CALIIW010000214.1 GCA_938018185.1 uncultured Saprospiraceae bacterium | reverse complement strand
GTTCCTGTTTCAACTTGAGACTCAAGAATCTTAAACCAAACTTCTTGTGCCTTAAGCGTCTTTCTTGCTTTTCCTTCTTGTTCGTATTTGTGGTACAAAGCTTCAAACTCGCCACCATAAGCATCATAAAGTCCTGGACATTCATTAGGACAGAACAGCGACCATTCGGCGTCAGCCTTCACTCTTTCCATGAATAAATCTGAGATCCACATTGCGTAGAAAAGATCTCTCGCTCTCATCTCTTCTTTACCTGTGTTCTTTTTCAAGTCTAAGAATTCGAAGATGTCAGCATGCCATGGTTCTAAGTAAACAGCGAAAGCACCTTTACGCTTCCCGCCACCTTGATCTACATATCTTGCAGTATCGTTAAACACTTGTAGCATTGGTACGATACCGTTTGAAGTACCACCTGTTCCTTTGATGTAAGAACCTTTGGCTCTAACATTGTGGATGCTTAGACCGATACCACCAGCTGATTGTGAAATCTTAGCACATCTTGTTAGTGTATCAAAAATACCAGGGATGCTATCCTCTGTCATTGATAACAAAAAGCAAGAAGACAATTGAGGTTTTGGTGTGCCCGCGTTAAACAAAGTTGGTGTTGCGTGGATGAACCACTTGTCAGACATTAGCTTGTAAGTTTCAATAGCAGAAGCTACATCCTCTCCGTGTATTCCTACCGCAGCTCTCATCAGCATGTGTTGCGGTCTTTCCACAACCTGTCCGTCCATTCTTAGTAAGTAAGATCTTTCTAAAGTTTTAAACCCAAAGTAATCGAAGTTGTAATCTCTATCGTAGATGATAGCAGAATTTATTTTATCTCCATTCTTTTGGATTATTTGGAAAGTCTCCTCGCCTATTAAACCAGCTTTTTCTCCCGTTTTCGGGTCAATATAGTTGTAGAGGTCTTTCATGGTTTTGGTGAAAGACTTATCCGTATTTTTATGAAGGTTAGAAATAGCAATTCTTGCAGCTAATAGTGCATAATCAGGGTGAACTGTAACCATGGTTGCTGCAGTTTCTGCAGCCAAGTTATCAAGCTCAGAAGTTGTTACTCCGTCATATAAACCTTGAATAACTTTCTTTGCTATTTCTAAGTGGTTTACATAATTAAGGTCAAGACCATAACAAAGTTTTTTTACTCTGGCGGTTATCTTATCGAAGCTTACATCTTCTTTCTTCCCTCCCCTTTTAATTACTTGCATATATATTTAGTTTGTAGTGTGTTTGCTAATTATAGTGTTCAATAATCGGTTATGTTCAAGATCACTACCTTTTCTTTTTAAGTTTGTCACTAATATTTCGACAGCATTCATCAAACTCTAGAGTGACATCTTCAAAGAGAAAGGGTATTAAAAGTCAGCGTCAAGTGTAAATACTTGATCGTCTCTTTCACTCATTACACCAGCTTTTCTATAGTCTCCTACTCTTTTCTCAAAGAAGTTGGTTTTTCCTTGTAGTGAAATCATATCCATCCAGGGGAATGGGTTGCTTGCGTTGTATACTCTATCTAAACCTAGAGATACAAGTAGTCTGTCTGCGCAAAATTCAATGTACTCGCACATTTCATCTGCATTCATACCAATCAACCTAACTGGTAGTGCGTCTGAAACGAATTCTTTTTCAATCACAACAGAATCTTTGATGATGTTTGTTGCCATTGTTTTGTCTAATTTCTCAACAATGTGATTGTTGTAAAGCAGGCATGCAAAATCACAGTGCATTCCTTCGTCTCTTGAGATCAACTCATTTGAAAAAGTCAATCCTGGCATAAGGCCTCTCTTTTTCAACCAAAAGATGGAACAGAAAGATCCAGAGAAGAAAATACCTTCTACTGCTGCGAAAGCTATGAGTCTTTCTGCAAAAGTTCCGTTATCTATCCATCTCAAAGCCCATTCTGCTTTCTTTTTGACACAATCCATTGTTTCGATGGCATTAAAGAGATAGTCTTTCTCTTTATTGTCTTTGATGTAGGTGTCAATAAGTAAAGAATAAGTTTCAGAGTGGATGTTTTCCATCATGATTTGAAAACCGTAGAAGAATTTTGCTTCGGTGTATTGTACATCGTTGACAAAGTTCTCTGCTAAATTTTCATTAACGATTCCATCAGAAGCGGCAAAAAATGCCAAAACGTGTTTGATGAAATGCTTCTCGTCGTCTTTGAGGTTTTCCCAATCAGTTAAATCTTGACTGAGATCAATTTCTTCTGCTGTCCAAATGGCTGCTTGCGACTTCTTGTAGAAATCCCAGATGTCATCATGCTCAATAGGAAAAAGCACAAATCTGTTAGGATTTTCTTGAAGAATAGGCTCGATTTTATTACCGGTCATGTCTGAGGTAATTTTTTAAAATGGTTCAATAATATGGTTCGTACAGAAAAGCATGTCTGCCTTTCGAAAAAAATCGAAAAGAAAGCGAAATTCTTTGCCCGAAGAAATAAATTTGTGGTCCTTGTATTAAAAGGTGCTCCAAGGTTGTCTGTCCAGAGTTTGGACTCCTTGAATATATTCTTGTATTCCCACGCTATCTTTGCGTTCTACAAATGTAACTAAAATATTGCATTTTATCTTAATGTAAGTTATCCACAGATTGTGGATAAATTGTATAAGCTATTAATTATCATCTACTTAGACTAACAAAATATTTATCAGCTCTGTCATGCTTTTTCATCAATAAAGTATAAGCAAATTATTTACAAGCGCCTCTTCCTAAGCCCTTGATTTACAGTTTAAAACAATCTTTTTCGCCTAAAAAACCAGGCCAGTAAAAGGCTGATTACCAATGAGAAAATAATTATAAAATAAAAAGAATATTGTGAATCTTTGAATGGGATTGGAACATTCATCCCATATAAACTTGCTACCAAAGTTGGTACCATCAAAATAATTGTTATCAAGGTTAGTCGCTGAATGACCACGTTCAGGTTGTTGGAAATGATCGAAGCATAGGCTTCCATGGTCCCATTCAAGATATTGGTATAAACATTGGCCATCTCCAGGGCTTGACTGTTGTCAATGATGATGTCTTCAAATAAATCTGTCTTTTCTTCGTCTTCCCGAATGCCCAAAAAGTCCGTCCGCTTGATCTTCATTTTTAACAATTCATTCGCGGAAAGCGAATTAACGAAATAAACCAGACTCTTTTCTATAGCCAAGAGCTGCCTGAGCTCTTTATTTCGACTAGAGTCGTACAATTCTTTCTCAATTGAATTCCTTTTTGTATTTAAGAGCTTCAGGCAAGACAAATAATCAAAAACAGTATGTTCAAATATCTTTAAGACAAATCCCCTATCGTCAATAGGATCCCAATTCTTGACCTTTCCTGTCAAAAACTTCTTGATCACCATGTTATCTCTAGAACTAACGGTGATAATATGATCTGGTGTTGAGATTATGCCAATTGGATGTGTGATAAAAAATGCTTCATTTTCAGTTCCCCCTATATTTCTAATGGCAGAGTTTACCAAGATGAGTTTTACATCATCTTCTTTCTCATACCTTGAACGCTCATCAATATCCAGGGAATCTGTTAGAAAGTCTAAGGGAATGCTATGGGTTTTGGCAAAATCTTCAAGCTCCTCTTTTTCAAAACTAGGCGTGATGTTGATCCAGCAGCCTTGTTCTGCCTGTTGGAGTTGTACCAATGTGCCTTCTATCTTCTTGTAATAAGTAATCATAAAGTTTATTCATGACAAATATATATTTATTTACGTGGAATGG
>CALIIW010000213.1 GCA_938018185.1 uncultured Saprospiraceae bacterium | reverse complement strand
TGTCACCCCTCTGGGGTTTTGGTTCGTTGTGTGATAATGAATGTGTCATCCATTCTATAATAATGTCACCCTTACGGGGTTTTGCTGGTTTTGAAATATATTTTTTTTGGAAAGGGCATAAAAAAAAGATCACTCTAGGTTGTAGAATGATCTTAAACATAACCATGAAAAACTTACTAAGCAGAAAGGGGGGGTATCCACTTAGACTGTTTTAATCTTTAACCACTAAATCAATTTTTGGTAATTTTGATTCATCTACTTTTACCAGATTTAGAGATTCAATTTCATTATCAAGTTTCATTTTTAAGGTGTAATCTCCATTATTCAAGTCGAAAAGATCAATTCTTAAAGTGTTCTCTCCTATCTTAAGGGACATTTTACCTTCTAATTTTATTTTATTGTTTGGCGTCATTATGTAATACAGCATTTCGCCTTGTTCTTTTGATTTCAATGTACACGAAAACCTTTCGTTTACCATCGTTGAGTGCATGGAACTCACCATGAACTGATTCTTATTTTCTCGATTCATTAAGACGGTTCTAGAAATCATTTGATCTCCTACATTGTCATTATACACAAGTCTATAATAGACCGTATTTTGACCCGTTCGAATGTCCAAGAAAGAATATTCTTTATCAATATTAGAAGTGTTTTCACATTCTACCACTCCTAATTCTTTAAAAGTTGTTCCATCTTCTGATATTTCAACAATAAAGTTTTTGCTGTTTTCTTCCATGGAAGTGGTCCAGCTCAGAACATTCCCAATCGCAAGTTCTTTAACTTCCAACTGCTTTGCATAATCACACTTTGCATTTAGGTTAAAAAAAGCAAAAGTGCATATGATACTGAGTGTTAAAATTGGTGTTTTCATTTTGTTTTAATTATTGATGAACTTAGGTTATAATAGCACCTTAATTATTTATCTTAAAAGGCGAGTACCGATTAAAGTTCATTTGCACATATTAAAACAAACTCTATACCAAAAATAGATTTATATAAACAAAAATGATGTATAAACAGCTTATATTCTTACTATTACTCTTAATTCTATTGACTTGCAAACAAAATAAAGTAAATTATGTTGCCAATAAAAAAGCCCAATCAGAAGAAACGATGGTTGTTTCAGCTCATCCATTAGCTACAAAAGCGGGAAAAAGGATATTATCACAAGGGGGAAACGCAATGGATGCCGCAGTGACGATTCAAATGGCATTGGCAGTAGTTTATCCTAGAGCAGGTAATTTAGGAGGTGGAGGCTTCTTACTTTTTCAAGATTCAACTGGCAAGACAACAAGTTTAGATTTTAGAGAAAAGGCACCAAAGTTAGCAAGTAGGGATATGTATCTAGATGCCTCTGGTGAGGTTATACCTGATTTGAGTAAATTAGGCCATTTAGCTGTAGGAATACCAGGTAGTGTGCATGGCCTCTTGACTGCAATCAAATATGGAGCAATTAAAGACTTAAAGGTCTTATTAGCACCAGCGATTTCTTTGGCAAAGAATGGATTTAGAATAAGCGAATCTGAGGCAGAAAGATTAAACAAGTACAAAGCCGATTTTGAAAAGGTAAATGATAAAGAAATACCTTTTATAAAAAATACCTCTTGGAAAGCAGGAGATCTGCTGGTGCAAGAAGCATTGAGCAAAACATTAGAAAGGATCGCAAATCAAGGCTTAGATGGCTTTTATAAAGGGAAAACGGCGGCACTATTATTAAAAGAAATCGGAGATAATGGAGGCATTATAAAGCAAATAGATTTAGACACATATAAATCCATTTGGCGAAAGCCAATTCAAATAGAATATAAAGACTATACCATTTATTCTATGCCCCCTCCTTCAAGTGGTGGATTGGTCTTAGGTCAAATGCTAAAGATGTTGTCTCATTTTGAATTAAGTGGAGAAGCAGCACCTACTTTAGAAGACATTCATTTAATGGTAGAAATAGAAAGAAGGTCTTATGCAGATAGAGCCAAATTTATGGGAGATTTAGATTTCTTTCCAGTCCCAGTTGATTCTCTTTTGTCAGATTCTTATTTAGTGAAGAAGTTAAAGGATCTTAATAAAGACAAAGCAAGTATAAGTGATTCTAAAATGATTGGAAGTTTTAGGTCTATGGAAAACTATGAAACAACACATACTTCTGTAGTTGACAAAGAAGGAAATATAGTAAGTCTGACAACGACATTGAATGGCAATTATGGATCAAAAGTTTATGTAGATGGAGCAGGATTCTTTCTCAACAATGAGATGGATGATTTTAGTGCAAGACCTGGTGCACCAAATATGTATGGATTAATTGGTGGAGAAGCGAATGCAATTGCAGCTGAAAAAAGAATGTTAAGTTCGATGACTCCAACAATCATAAATAAAAATGAAAAGTTTTTTTTAGCCTTAGGCACCCCTGGAGGTTCTACGATTATCACTTCGGTTTTTCAAGTGTTTGTTTATATGGCTGAGTATGGAATGGATTTGCAAACTGCTATTGAGCGATGTCGTTTTCATCATCAATGGCTGCCTGATGAAATACTGGTAGAAGAAAATTGTTTTGAGTCTAGTCTTTTAGATTCTTTGCGGGCTTATGGACATAAAGTTGAGCTCAAAGAAAGTATAGGAAAAGTAAAAGCCATTCATCGTTCAAAAATAGGTATCTTGACAGGTGTTGGAGATTCTAGAAATCCTGATGACCATGCTGAGTAAATGGGTTTTATATTATGTTCTCAATGCAAGTTGCAAGGAACAAGAGCATTAATACAATTGTAAGCATCCTTACAAAATGAAAATTTAAAATTTACCAAAAGATGCCTATTTTAGATTTTTAGAAATTGACACATTATCCAAGAAAAACATATGAGATTATATTTAATTATTCTAATTATTTTATTACTGCCACAGATCAATTTTGCGCAAGAAGATTTTTATAAAATCATCAATGGTCAAAATCACTTTCCTAGCATAGTTGAAGAGGCAGAAGCCTATTTTAAAAATAAGCATCCTGGGATTAGTCCCTCTGAATTATGTCAAGGCGAATATAGAGATGGTACTTTTGTAAAGTATATGCGTTGGAAATCATTTTGGAAAAGTAGACTGAATGAGGATGGCACTTTGGGTGACATGACCGAATATTATCGTAACAAAAATAACAATTCAAGGTCTGCAGGTCCATTTGATTCTATGGAGTGGACCAATCTTGGAATTTCATTTAATTTAGGTGGCCATGTAGGTGTAGGCCGAACTACAGGAATCGATTTTCATCCTACAGACAAAAATGTATTCATAGTAGCTACTGCTGTTGGAGGTATTTGGAGGACAGAAGATGCTGGTTTAAATTACCAAAACATTGGAGACAATCTACCTACCCTAGCCATAGGTGCGGTGCTAATGGATCATGCAGATCCAAATATAATTTATGCAGCTACAGGAGATCGTGTGAGTTATGGCTTGCATGGTATTGGTTTGTACAAAAGTATAGATGGGGGTGAAAATTGGCAAGAGACTTCTCTGACTTGGGCTTTTGCAGAACAAATTAGAATATACAAACTTGTCATGCACCCGGAAGATTCCAAAATTATTTTTGCTGCTACAGACAAAGGTTTATTTAAATCTAAAGATGGCTTTGCAACATCAGAAATTGTAGATTCTGGCTTAATTCATGATGTGGTTTTCAAACCAAAAGATCCATCCGTGGTTTATTTCACCACAGATAATAAATTTAAAAAGAGTATTGATACAGGTGAAAGCTTTGAAACCTACCATGAATCCATTTATAGTATTTCAAGAATTAGTGTATCAGAAGCTGATCCAGAACGTGTTTATTTTACAAAAGGGAATGAGCTTTTTCAATCTTATAATTCTGGCCAAAATTTTTCAGATCCTGTTGATATTACAGAATTAGACAATGGTTCTTTTGGCTATGTAATGATGTCAAATACAAATCCTGATATACTTTATGGTGGATACTTTACAACTTGGAAATCTGAAAACAACGGTCAAAGTTGGAATGAGATTACTTGTTTTTCGGGCGCAGACGGTGTGCATGTAGACAATCATTTTGCTGCTCAAAATCCATTGGAACCCGGTTATATTTATTTTTGCAATGATGGCGGATTGTATAAACTACTCGAAAATTCTTGTCAAGAATGTTCGACCTGTTTTGGAGCTTATCAAGATTTAAGTGCAGGAATGTTTATCAGTCAATTTTATGACATTTCCCATTCTCAACAAAACATAAATGTAGTTTCTGGTGGAACCCAAGACAATAGTTCTTACTATAGAAATAAGTATGGTTCTTGGAAATTTTTCGCTCCAACAGGAGACGGAATGACAAATCACATTGATCCAATTAATGATAATTACAAATATTGGGAATATCAATATGGTGGCATGCGCAGAAATATAGATGGTATGAATTCTTGTATTTCTTGTAACATCCCAAATGATGAAGGCAGTAATGGTGGTTGGGATACTCCATACCAACTAGACCCAAACAATACTGAAGTCATGATGGCTGGGTTTCTTAGGGTATACAGATCAAAAGATAGAGGAGATACTTGGAAGCAAGTAAGTTCGACCTTTGGAGATGGAGAACTTTTGGATCATTTAAAAATTGCTCCAACAAATTCGGACTATGTTTATGTAACGGAAAGTTCAAACCTGTATCAAACGAAAACAGCAACTAATCATACTTTTTTAGTTTGGTTTCAAAAAGCACTACCTTTTGAAAGTCCAACAGAGCTGATCGTTTCTCAAAAGAATGAGGAGACACTGTATATATGTAGAGGAGATTATGTAGACGGAAGCAAGGTATATGTTTCCTACGATGCCGGATCCAACTGGGAAAATATAAGTGGCAATTTGCCTAATGTCCCTGCAAATGCAATTGTTAATCTTGATAATGAGGATTATGACAATGTATTAATTGTCGGCACAGATGCTGGCGTTTTTTATAAGGATGCAAGTATGGATGATTGGGAAGAATATGGCAGACTACCTCATACCTATGTAACAGACATAGAAATACAGCACTCAAGCAAGCTAATTAGAATAGGAACCCACGGGCGTTCTATGTTTGAAGCGCCTATGCCTGACAATGTTTGTTTGACAGACAATCCACCAGATAGCGATGGAGATGGTGTATGTGATGCTTATGATATTTGTCCGGATGGAGATGACAATTTGGATTTAAATCTTGATGGAATCCCTGATGATTGCGAACCAAGTTGTTTTGCAGCAGGAGAGGTAACAACAGTAGATAATTATATCAATTATTTTGCTTTTGGAGCATTTACAAATATATCTAATAAGTCAACCTACAGTGATTTTACTCACTTCACGATTCAAGTAGAAAGAGAAGAAACTTATGGAATGGAAATAGGCTTAGAAAATTCTTTTGAAGAGGACAATGCATTTGCGTGGATTGATTACAATCAAGACAAAGAATTTACTGCAGATGAACGACTGCAATTTTCTGGTTTTAATGATTTTCATTTTGCTGGAACAAAGTTTAAACTACCAGCTGATGCAAAACTTGGAAAAACAGTCCTTCGAATTAGAAATATTGGCCGCGCTGATGCCCCAGCAGACCCCTGTGGCGTTTATATTGGTGAAGTTGAAGATTATGGGGTAGAAATTCTAGAGGCTGGCCTTACGTCTATTAAATCAAATGGTGTGAATTTTGGGTTTGAACTTTTTCCAAATCCAACGAAAGATTTTTTAAATATAAAGACGCAAGCTTATGGTGGCAAGGAGCTTGAAATGTCAATTGTTTCTTTAGATGGAAGAATGGTATTGCAAAAAGAAACTTTTCAATTGTTGGATGGTGCTATTCACTCTGTTGACATAAGTGCTATTCCAGAGGGTTTGTATTTTGTAAAATTGAATGCGGGGAAGTTTAGTAGTGTGAAGAAGTTGGTTGTTGGGGGGAGGTAGTATGAAGAGACGGAGGGCTGCTGTTGTGTTTCGACTGCAAGTCGAAACGAACGTCGAAACGATCGGAATCATAAAAAAAGGCGCGGTAAAATTACCGCGCCTAAGTCCTTGTGATCTGGCTGGGGCTCGAACCCAGGACCCTTTGATTAAAAGTCAAATGCTCTACCAACTGAGCTACCAAATCATCAATTTCGGACGCAAATATACAATGTATTTGAATATATGCAACAGAGTTTTGAATTTTATTCTCAAATAATGAAATTATTATTTTCAAACTTCCATTTGTATTAATAATCAAACACTTAGCAACATTTTAAATAATAATATAGTAGTTTGGAATCAAATATATATACCATGTCACGAATTATTACACTGTTTATACTTCTTTATTCTTCAGTCTTTGTCAAAGCGCAAGTCTTTGAGCAATTGGTGCTAAGCGATTTTGAGCGAGAAATTTACAGCTCAGAGGAGGCTATTGTAATGGATTTTGGTTTAATCGGAAGCTTTCCTTCTTTTATGGGCAATGAATTCCTCCAAATCCATTCTGTAAAAGCTCGAGGTATAGGAACAAGTGGCTTCGAAAAGAGTGCCTTGGTCATTTCTCATTCTCCACATAGAAAAAATATTGCTGTTCGAGACTTCATTGATGGGGACGAAATTGAAAGTTTGATTCAAGCTTTGGTCTATTATAAAGACAAAATGATGGATAATGATTCTAAGCTAGACCAATCTTTTGTATGGACTAGCCGAGGAGGCTATCAATTTAGAGCAGACTTTGTGAGATTCCCCAAACGTCACTCCGCATTTTCAAGGATAAACAACTTTGATGCCACTCAAAGCTTGTCTATGTTATCAAATAAGAGAATAGATGAGTTTATTAATAGTATTCGGAAGGTCAAGTCCGTGATTGAGTAAGAGCTGTTGGCTAAAATTATTTAATAAATCTAAAAGTCAAATTAATCCTTGGCTGTTTCTTTTTCTTTGTTTTTGGGACTTGGTGTTTCCAGTGGTGCTGCATCTCCCCTTTCATGATCAGGAGGCTACCATGGCTCAGATTTAAACTGATCTTTTCTTTGGTGTTATTGTGCTTTAATTGAAAAGTCCTTGTATCTCCAAAATTAACGGAAGCAATAATGGGGTTTATTCCAAGTTCCTTTTCATCATCTGCATGCCAGGACATGGAGTCTTGTCCATCACGGTATAAATTCAGAAGCACTGAATTGAAATTAGCTTTTGCAATGGGTTCAATTTGTTCTTTGATGTAAAGGAGTTCTTTTGTCCAAGGATTTGGGATGTATGTTGTTCCAGAAAAGGAATAGCTCTTCTCCTTGTCTCCGTACCAAGCACTCAATCTTGGAAAATCGATTTTCTTGCCATACATATTCATCGATTCTTGCTTCCACAAAATCTTATTTGTCAATCGCTCTAAAAGAGCGTCGGCGTATTTAGGTATGAAAAAATTTGGATCAAAGTGGTAGGCTCCATCTTGGACGGAAAATTCTTTTTGATCTGGTTCTAAGTAAGAAAAAAGGTCCATGGTTGTTATTGGTTTGTTCGTTTGAATGTTTGTTTGTTCAATCCTCATTCTTCTTCAGAATTGAAACCAAGACTGAGTTGAAAAGATTCTTCAGGTTCTTCATTATTAAGATTAGAAACAGATAAACCTAGTAGACGAATTGCTTTATGATCTGCTTCTATTGAATTATATAATTGCAAGCCTATCTTTGTAATGTCATCGTGCTGATCAATCTCGCTTGAGGCTGTTTTTGACCTTGTGATCTGAGTGAAATCTCCAAATTTTATTTTCAAAGTTAAGGTTCTTCCGTAGACACTTTTCCGGTCAAGGACTTCCCATAATTTGTCGCTGAGAACTTTTATCTTTTCCTTGATGATTTCTTTATCGCTAACATTTTCATCAAAAGTTCTTTCTAGTCCGATTGATTTTCTTCTACGGTGTGGTTTGACCTCTCTGTTGTCTATGCCTCTGACTATGTTGTAATAAAACAGGCCAGACTTTCCAAAGTATTTAGTCATGGTCATGATATCTAGTTCCTTCAGGTCTTTTCCAGTCTTGATATTTAAACGGTGCATTTTTTCAACCGTCTTTTTCCCAATGCCATAGAATCTGCCAACGACCAATTCCTCAAGAAAAGGAATTGCTTCTTCGGGAGTGATTTCTTTGATGCCGTTTGGCTTATTAATATCAGATGCTGTTTTGGCCAGAAACTTATTGTAAGAGACTCCGGCAGAAGCGGTACAACCTGTTTGCTGAAATATTTTTTGACGTATCTCCTCTCCTATAAAAACTGCAGAATTTATGTTTAAATTATTCTCAGTTACATCAAGGTAGGCTTCATCCAAACTTAAAGGTTCTATCAGTGCAGTGTATTCCTCAAAAATACTTTTGATCTGCTTTGACACTGCCACATATTTATCAAAGTCTGGTTTTATGAAAATGATTTGAGGACAAAGAGCTCTTGCTTTAAATCCTGGCTGTGCGGATCGCACACCAAAACTTCTTGCTTCATAAGATGCAGAGCAAATGACGCCTCTCTTTCCTCCCCCACCAACAGCAATGGCTTTGCCTATTAGAGACGGATTGTCTCTTTGTTCTACGGCTACGTAGAAGGCGTCCATGTCTATGTGAAGGATTTTGCGATCAGGAATCATGAAGTAAATATATGGAATTTAGCCATTAGCTGTTGGCTAAAAAAAGAGAGCTTACCAAATTAATAGTAAGCTCCACACGTAACA
>CALIIW010000212.1 GCA_938018185.1 uncultured Saprospiraceae bacterium | reverse complement strand
CTTCGAAAAAGTAAATGTTGGAAATGATAATAGGTGAGTAAGGTGATACAGATGCTCATCAAGACGATGAAACCGTTTCTCTCACCTTTCGTATATCTAAAATACTCGAAAAGGAACCCTTTCATAACTTTATATTGCTTTATATTACAGCGTGAAATTACAATTTTCTTTTGAATATGAATAAAAACGACAAGGTATTTGTAGCTGGACATAGAGGAATGGTGGGATCAGCTATCGTGCGAAAGCTTGAAAAAGAGGGATTTAATAACTTACTTTTTAGAACTTCAAAGGAGTTAGATCTTAGAAATCAAGCGGCTGTGGAAGATTTTTTTGAATCTGAAAGGCCAGAATATGTGGTTTTAGCTGCAGCTAAAGTAGGTGGTATTCTTGCAAACGATACCTATCGAGCTGACTTTATTTACGATAATTTGATGATCCAATCCAATGTGATGCATCAATCTTATAAAGTGGGTGTAAAGAAATTGTTGTTTTTGGGCTCATCTTGTATCTATCCTAAAATGGCTAAGCAACCCCTCAAGGAAGACTATTTGCTGACAGGATTGATGGAACCTACGAACGAACCTTATGCTATAGCAAAAATTGCTGGGATCAAGATGGCTGATGCTTATCGAGCACAATATAATTGTGATTTCATTTCAGTGATGCCAACCAATATGTACGGCCCAAATGACAATTACGATCTGAATACATCACATGTATTACCTGCCTTACTGAGAAAATTTATAGAAGCAGAAAGATCTGATTTGTCGGAAGTGGTACTCTGGGGAACAGGTAATCCCAAAAGAGAATTTTTATATGTGGATGATCTTGCTGATGCTTGCTTGTTTCTAATGAATAATTTTAGTGAAAAAGGATTGGTTAATATAGGCACAGGTAAGGATGTATCCATTCTGGAGTTAGCACAAATGATTGCTCAGATCACCGGCTTTAAAGGGCAAATAGTCCATGATTTGAGTAAGCCAGATGGTACGCCAAGAAAACAGCTAGATGTGACAAAATTAACAACACTGGGTTGGTCAGCCTCTATTTCTTTAGAAAAAGGCTTGAAAATGGTCTATGAAGAAGTTAAAAATAAAACCTGGGTGCAACATGGCTAGGTATATGTTGTTAGATAAGCATGTACATGAACCTTCAAAATGATAAAAATAGAATAGGAGAATGGGATATCGCATTCCTCTCAGGAGAAAAAGGCCCTTCTATATTGGATTTTATTGGCCAAAAGCCCTTACTGATTTTATTTTTTAATTATACTTCTTCTCACTTCATGAAGAATGGGATAGAACAAGTAAACAAGATTTCTGGTTTATATCCGGAGCTTAAAATCATTGGTATACATACCTCAAACAATGGTTTAGATTTAAATGCTGAAGTGATTGATCAAATAAGAAACATACAGAAGACCAGCTTTCGTATTTTTAAAGACAACAATGGCTCTTCGGCTAAAGCTTATCAAATAGAAGACACCCCGCATTGGATTCTTTTGGACAAGAATGGGCTAGCTGTCAAATCGTTCTCAGGTTGTAGTCTTTCTCAAATGCAAAACCTAGATTATCACCTTATGGAATTAATAGGATTGGAATAAATGCCAGTTTAAGTGACGATAAGTTTTTCCAATTTTTTAAAACCCACCTTAACATCTAATTAGGCATAAAAGTTGAACTTATATTAGGATTTCTATTTGCACTCAAATAAAAGTGGTATTAATAGATACTTAATGAAGGCCTGTAAAACAGTTTACAATTTTTTTAATGTTGGAAGGTTAATTCCTTTTTATCTTCTATTCTTAGGAGGCTTCTTTTTATTTCCCAAATATGTAAATGCAAATGACGGTATTATCGACAAGGATATTTGGTCAAGTCATGCAATAGAACAAGCTTCGGATCTTGATTTATATTTAGCTTTAGAATCAAAAATAAAAGATTCTGAAAAAGTAGCATTTCTTTATAAAGCTTATGCCCTATCAAAAGAAAAAGGATGGAGTGAATACAGTTGCTCCATAGGTATGGATCTAAGTGCATTAGATTTGGAGGGGCATAAATTGATGACAAGATTCAAATACTTGATGGAACTTGATAAATCAAACCTTTGCGGCTCTAATCAGCAAAAAGGTAAATTGCATAATAGCATAGGTACTTTCTTTTTGGATTTAGAAAAGAGTGAAGATGCTATAGAATCTTTTCTAAAATCTGTAAAATATTACGCCATTGATGGACAACATTATCAGACCATACCTTTGGGAAATATTTCAAATGCATACTTTGGTAAAGGTCAAATAGAGAAGGCCATTCAATATAGCTTGGAAGCCATCCCGCATTCTGAAAAACTTAGTGAGCCTGAAAGGTCTTATTTTTTAAGCAATGATTATCTTCGTTTGGTCGAAATGTATGCTAGTTTAGATCAATTAGCAAAAGCAGAAACCTATCTGGAAAAATCCATTAGTTATCTTAAGACATTGGAAGTCAAGAAATACAATGAAGATTACTTTAGAATCTACATCACCGCAGTAGATGTCTTTTTGCAGAAGGGTGCAGTAACAACAGCAAATCAATATTTAAAAATTGCGAACAATTATGTGAATGAAGGAAATAAAGAAAAGTATAGATTCTTTCAATCAAAGATGGCATATGAATTTATAAACTACGATCGAGCCTTTAAACTAGTGGCTCAAATTGATCATCATAAGATTGAAAAATTTGAAGATAAAATAGACTTTCTCGAATTCAAAAAGTCCATCCTTTTTCATATTGCAAATTATGAAGAAGCTTTTAAGGTGATTGATGAAATTAGAGCTTTAGAGGCTAAAAAGTTTAAGGAAAATTCTGTTGGTGCTTTGAATATGGTAGATATAGAATACGAACTACTAAAAAACAAGGAAAAGCTAGCTGCATTAAATAAACAAAGAGCCGTGGATCAAGGAACTATACAGAAACAAAGAAACTCTACAATAGTGATTATCGGTTTTGCGATACTATTGCTCTTTTCAGTTTTATCCCTTTATTTCAAGAATAAGAAAGTAAGGGAGACCATTAGAAAGGAACAGCTTCTCAAAGAAACTTTGATTCAGAAGAACTCTGAGATCGAATTGTCAAGAGAGGAGGCCTTGCAAGCTTCACAAGCAAAGCAAGATTTTTTATCGACCATGTCTCATGAGATTCGGACCCCTATGAATGCAGTACTAGGCCTTACTAATTTGCTTTTGGATGAAATGCCAAGAGATAATCAGATGAAGCATTTGCAGAACATTAAATTTTCTGGAGAAAACCTATTGTCGATTATTAACGATGTACTTGACTTTTCAAAGATTGAAGCTGGTAAGTTGAGTTTCTCTGAAGATGAGTTTGATTTAAAACAACTACTTGATAATACCATCGATGCGCTTAGATATTCTCGTTCTAAAAAGGAGGTTGAAATATTTCAGAAGCAAAAACTTGGAGAGTTAGACAACTTAGTTATTGGGGACAGCACAAGGCTTAATCAGATGTTGATCAACCTAATGGGTAACGCGATCAAGTTTACTGAAGAAGGATATGTATCTCTAGAAACAGTTGTTAGGGAGAATAGGGGAGAAGAAGGGATAGTCATAGAATTTAAAATTCGAGATACTGGTATTGGAATTCCTTCGGATAAGTTAGAATATATATTTGAAAGTTTTAGTCAAGTTGAAAATGACAGACAAGATTCCTTAAAAGGAACTGGGCTAGGTTTGGCGATAACCAAAAAGTTAATCGACGCTCAAGGTGGGACTTTAACAGTTGAATCTAAAGAAGGAATGGGATCTATATTTACATTCACATTGCCTTTTACAAAAGGTTCCCCAATTCTTGTTGCTCAACGAAGCCCTAGTGAAAATAAGATCTTTAAAGAAGGCTTAGAAGGCTTGCGTGTCTTATTAGTAGAAGACAATGCAATCAACCAAATAGTAGCTGTTAATACATTAAAGAAACTAAAGCTCGTTCCTACAGTTGCCAATCATGGTGTAGAGGCTTTAGAAATTTATGCAAAGCAAGATTTTGATTTAATATTAATGGACATCCAAATGCCATTAATGAATGGTATCGAAACTACGCAGAATATCAGGGCATTGGAAGATGCCTCAAAGAATAGCATTCCCATCATAGCCTTATCGGCTGATGCTTATTCTAATAATGTCAAAGTTGCTTTAGATGCGGGCATGAATGCTTACATGACCAAGCCGTTTAAACCGGAGCATCTTTATGAAACTATCAGAGATAATACGCGGATTAGTAGAGGAGCGGTGTGAGGATAAGTTTGAATTAACTTGATTTTTTTTAAAAATACTCCAGTCAAATTTTTGTTATACAAATATGTCCTATGACGGAATTCATAGAATTTCATCAAAAGATCAAACACATAATAATGATGGCACGGCTTTCGGGCCCAACACTTATAACAATGACTATAAGTACGAACATGCAGATCATCCCAATGCTCTAACAAGTATCACAAATGGAACTTCTGCAGATGATCAAACTTTTACTTATGATGCCAATGGCAATATGCTGACTCATAATAACCCTTTGAGTGAAAACAGACAGATGCTCTGGGACGAGTCAAACATGATGAAAGCGATTATGATAGCAGAATCTTCTCTGCAACATAATGTTTTTAGCGCTGACGGAAAACGAACATTGAAAGGAGTAGGAGAGATTATGTCTATTACTGTTAGTGGTGTTACAATACAATCAGCGGAAATGAATAGTAATTATACTGTTTATATAAATCCTTACATGGTGATTGGCCAAAACAACAGAATGACCAAACATTATTACTCTGGCACAGAGAGAATAGTAAGTAGATTAGCAGGTGAAGTAGGTCAATATACGGATCAGTCTAATTTGTCTGACAGTCATTTGGATGCTTTGCCAAGCCGTCAGACGGAAGACCTTCAATATGTTTTTGATGAATATGCCTTAGGCACAGCTGCAGTTGTTGATCAAACGCCTGACCCGAATGATTGTGAAGTCTTACCAGAAGGATGTCCAAATTCGCTTTACTTTTTCCACCCGGACCACCTGGGTTCTAGCAGTTTTTTAACAGACGAAACTGGACAAGCTTACCAATTCCTCTTATATTTACCTTGGGGAGAGACGATGGTCGAAGAAAGAGCTGGAGATTGGTCGACTCAGTATAAGTATACTGGTAAGGAGTTGGATACGGAGACGGGCTTGTATGATTATGGTGCTAGGTTTTATGATCCTTCTATTGCTCAATGGACTTCTGTAGATCCAATGGCAAGGGAAATGCCGAATTGGTCACCTTATAATTACACTTTTAATAACCCGATTGTTTTTACTGATCCTGATGGACGTTCCCCAGAATGGTATCCTCGAGCAACTGCTAGTGGGAAAATACAATTAGTTGCTGAACAAGGAGATGATTTAAATTCTTTAAAAGCATTTTTTGCAGGCTCATCACGGTTCTCTGATACACAATTGAAAGATGCTTATAATAATGCAATAGGTGGTGTTGTTGTTAATTTGCCTGAAGATAATTATTCGAGAGCGTTCGATTATGTAGCTTCAAATAATGGTCAATTTATGAATTCGAATGAGTTTGAGAAACTTTCCAATCAGGAAAAAGCTAAACAATCAAGATCAAAAAGTAATTATAATTGTTATCACTTTGCAATAAATGGAGTGTGGGAAAAAGAAATATATGATTGGAACTCATATGGACCTTATGTTGAAGAGGCTGATAAGTTTCTAAGTAATTTAGAAGAGTTTTTTACTGAGGTTTCATCTGAACAAGCTATATATGGAGAAACATTAATAACAATGAATTATAGTGGAAAATATCCAATGCATGTTGGAGTATTTGCTGGTAAAGATAAAAATGGGAATATACAAATTATGGAAAAAGACGGACCGCTAATTAAACCAAATATAATTCCATTGGACACTTGGGTCAAAAAAGGTAAGAATGATTTCAAGTTTTATAATGAAAAATAATCCATTATTAAATGCAGTATAAAATTTTTATTTCAATACTTATAATAATAGCTTGTCAAAGTTGTGAAGTTGTACCTAAAACTGTAAAATGGACTGATGATTATTATAAGGGATTAGAACTAGCAAAGAATGAGGATGCCAAAATATTGTTGGTTTTTGATTCATGGTCGAATCCTACCTCTTCAACTCTAAAAATATTTGAAAGCTCAAAGGTAATTTCTGTATTAGATGATTACGTAGTAATTTTGTTATTTGTTGAAGGAAAGAATGTAAAAGATAAATCTGTAATTAAATTACAAAGAGAAAAGTTTAATACTAATTTTCAGCCAGTGTATTATGTTATCGGGTCCGATGAGAAAATTTTAAAAGGACCACAAGGCTATTGTAAAGAAAAAGAGTTTTTAGATTTTATAACAAATTAAACTTTTTAATTCACTTGTAATCAAAGTATTCAGTTTGCGAAGCATACGCTTTTCTCGTCTCAGCATCTTTGATATAGGTGTCAATAAGGTCAAAGAGTGTATGCTTCTTTTTTTCATCGAGTAGTAAAATATCTTTTATTCTATTTAGGGTTTGCTTATCAAAGACAACATTGATTCCTTCGCCTACCAATTGATCAAGACTTACTTCAAAAGCATCAGCAATTTTCTTTGCAGCTTCGATAGAAGG
>CALIIW010000211.1 GCA_938018185.1 uncultured Saprospiraceae bacterium | reverse complement strand
AAAAAACAAATGAAGAAAAAAAAGAGATTTTTATTCTATTAATTCAAGAACTTATATCCACTGAAAAACACTTGCAATTTGAAATTGAAGAATTATTGAAAAATGAAAATATTATTAATAAGGATTAAGAATAGAAGGTCAATAAAGTCGAAGCGATAAGAATAGCTAATGACAGCATCGCTCTCCGAAACAATTGGTGATATAATTGAGTCTTTAAAAATACAATGGGAGGAAGAATTCAGTAGTATTATAAATTTATAAATAAGTAAAATAATGGAGCTTATCAATTTGCAAGAAAAGACCACTGCCGAAAAAGGAAGGATAGAAATTTTTTGGTATGAGAATAAAAAAATTGAACTAGACCGAACGCTTTTTCATCGGATGTTTATTCCTTTGACTGCTTTTGACCCTGGATTAGGGCCTGATTCGGAGTCTGTCGAAACAGATATTATATTTGATTGGTTAAATCTAAATCTCAGAGACCCATTAAATTTAGACAAGCTTATTTTAAAATCTCATCCAACTGATGATGCTGCGATTACGATTGAATTAGGCGGGAAGCACAATCCTTGCTACATGAATAGAATGTCATTTAGTAAAGTAGATACATATCTGTACGATATAGATTGTGAGATGCTCGTAGATTTTGAATTCGGAAAGATTGGAAAAAAAGAAATATTCAAGTTCAAATGTCAAGTAGAATTAGATCCGAAAATATTTAAGTAAAAAGCTGTTTTCAATATTAAGATTTATCCAAAATTAAAAATAAACGAAAAAATCGTTGCATAAACGAATTTTTCGTTATACATTGTGCGTATGCTTTGTTGCATGCAGTACTATGCGCTTCGTATCAGAATTAGAGTCTTGGTGTTATAATACACTAACTGTAAATAGAAGTACCTTGAAGTTAATGTCATAAATTAATGACATTTTACTTTAACATTCTGTTGACAATTCAGCAGAATTATTTTCTTATTTTCGAAAATCTATTATTTGAAAATGCCCGCTGCATTTCAAATCCTTCATCAATCAATTCAAAAACAAATTATGAAAAGATTATTTTTTGCGTTATTGTTTCTGAGTTTTACTAGCTTATTTTTTTCACAAAATGTAAATGCACAAGTTGATCAAACTGAAACAAATGAAAATACCTGGCAATCGCCAGAGGAGGACATCATGAAGATTCTACATGCGCCTCCATTGCCTAGAACATCAACTTCTCCTCCTAGAACGCATATGATGTTGACAGAACCTATTACCTATCCTACCTTATCCGAACTAGGAGGCCCGATGCTAAAGTTGGCAGGTACCCGTGTTAATCCTAAAAATAATTATTACCATGGACGCCATGGAGGAACTGCTCCAAAACTACTCACAATTAAGACTGGGAAAATGGAGGAGATCAACATACCTGATGGAGCTGAAGTTCTCAGAACCTATTGGACTGCCGATGGCGAAAGATTTGCCTTGTCCGTTGGATTTGAAGATCGCATAGAATTATGGCTTGGGGATCTGAGTGGCAAAGTAGAGCAGGTGCCAAATATGATTCTTAACCCACTCATGGATCAAGCAGTGAAGTGGCTGCCTAATCAAGAAAAGTTATTGATCAGAAGAATAAATAATCGAGGAGCAGCACCACAAAAACCGACGATACCTAATGGGCCAAAGATATTGGAGGACGCCAGTGCCTCTGCAAGATCTACTTATGAGTCAAGAAATTTATTAGAAACGGCTTTTGACAATCAATTATTCAGTTACTACACACAAAGTGAATTGGTTATTTACGATACTAAAACCAAAGAGACAAAAACTGTTGGGCCATCCGCTTCTTACATCTATGCAGCTGTTTCTCCTGATGAGAAGTACATCCTAGTAGAGCGATTGAAAAAACCTTGGTCGCATGAAGTGGCTTGGTGGCGATTTGCCAATGATATTGAGGTGTGGGATCTTGATGGAAAATTGGTAAAAACAATTGCCAATCAAGCACTTGCAGATGAAGTGCCGGTACATGGGGTCATCACTGGCCCAAGAAATGTGTCTTGGCAACCGACGGCAGATCATACTTTAATCTGGATAGAAGCATTAGATGGAGGGAATCCAGTAGCAGAAGCAGCCTTTAGAGATCGACTTTTGAAATGGGAAGCTCCTTTTAATAATCAACCTGAAGAATTTTTCAAAGCAGAGCATCGAATTCAAGCCACCATGTGGGGGCAAGCTGATGGGATGCTTATGGTTTATCAAAGAGAACGTATAAAAAGATGGCGTTATGTATGGCTCTTAGACATTGATAAAAACACTTCCAAGCTTTGGTTTGATCTTGACGAAAATGACAGGTACAATGATCCCGGTTACCCATTATACACTCAAATGGAAAACGGGCAATATGCTATCAAGGTAGAAAATGGTTCGATGTTTTTCAGAGGAAGAGGTGGTACAAAAACAGGAGATAGACCATTCGTTGATAGAAGAAATATAGAAACTGGTGAAATAGAACGAATTTTTAGATGTGAGGAAGGCAAGTATGAATATTTTGTTGATTTTGCAGAGGAAGAGAATACCTTCATCATGAGTTCTGAATCTCAGACAACGGTGCCTAATTTTTATTTGGCAACCTTGGGCGAATCTATCAAAGCAGAAGCTGGAGAATGTAGTAGAGTTATTACTAAAAAGCCCGTAACAAGTTTTAAGGATCCGAGTCCAGAACTGCGTGAAATTAAAAGTGAGATCATCAGATATAAGCGGGATGATGGCATTGAATTGAGTTTCAATTTGCTTTTGCCAGCTGGGTATAAAGAAGGAACCAAAGTGCCAACCGTTGTTTATGCCTATCCATTGGAATATTCAGGTGGAAAAACAGCAGGACAAGTAAGAGGTTCCTCCAATCGATTCATGAGAATCTATGGCCCATCACACAAATATTTTTTGATGCGTGGCTATGCAGTACTTGATAACACGGCCATGCCAATGGTCGGAGACCCTGAAACGGTCTATGATACATTCGTGCCGCAATTAGTTGCTGACGCAGAAGCTGCAGTTGCAAAAGCGATTGAGATTGGTGTCGCAGACCCAGACAGAATTGGTGTCATCGGGCACAGTCATGGTGGCTTGATGGTTGCCAATTTGTTGGCACATACCGATTTGTTTTGTGCAGGTATTGCGCGAAGTGGATCTTACAACAAAACAAATCAACCTTATGGTTTTCAAGGAGAACGACGGTCTCTTTTTGAAGCAACCAAGTCCTACATTGATTGTTCTCCAACCTTTTTTGCGGACAAGGTCAATGAACCAATTTTAATTATACATGGTGATGATGACTCTAATCCTGGAACACTAACTTTTCAATCAGAAGTGTTTTATGAGGCGGTGAGAGGTTCTGGAGGCACAGCTAGATTGGTGTTGTTGCCGTTTGAAGATCATGGCTATAGAGCCAAAGAATCGATCGAACATGTTTTGTGGGAGCAGATGAATTGGTTTGATAAACACGTAAAAAATCGACAAATCAATACGGAGGCTAGTAAAGTAAAGAAGCCTTAAACTTATAGAAGTTCATATTGGAATAAATATAATAATCTCTCGTTTAGGCACAGAAAAAGCTAAAACGAGAGATTTTTTATTTGCCGGAATGCAGTAGAAAAATTGCCTTAAACTTGCAAGCTAAAGTCGCTTTAAATCTTTTGGTTTGTAAAAGATATAGCCTTACCTTGCCATTCTTAAATGAAAAGAATTCACTTCCATTCCATAGATGCCCTTCGGTTTTTTGCATTTTTAAAGGTCTACTTTTTACATGTGCCTATTGATGGCAGCTTTCCTATTTTTTCCTTTTTCAAAAGTGGTGGGGGCATTGGTGTTTCTTTTTTCTTTGTGCTAAGTGGTTTTCTGATTACTTATTTATTAGTCAAAGAAAAACTTAATAAGCCAAACATAAATCTAAAAAGATTTTTTGTCAACAGGGTTTTGAGAATATGGCCCTTGTTTTACCTTATGGTCATTCTTGTATTCTTACTCCCATTTGACTTTAAGCAAGAAATTGGATTTCATATGTGTGGTGGAGGCTATGATCTTGATTGGAAATACTCTTTTACCTTTCTTGAGAATTACAAAATGTTGATGACGGATATGACTCCCAAGACAACACCTTTACCTGTTTTTTGGTCTCTTTGTATTGAAGAACATTTTTATATATTTTGGATGTTTGCTCTATTTTTAATTCCAAAACAACACATCTTCAAGTTTTTTGTCTCTTGCTTTTTTATTGCTTGGACAGCTCGATTTTTTGAGCCTTATATTTTTGGCAATGCCCATATTGATACAAGCGAATTATTTACAAACCTTGATTACTTTGCTAGTGGGGGATTGCTAGGTTATTGGGTTGCTAAGGACTTTGATAGAGTATCTAATTTCATACTTAAAATTCCTGACTGGATAAAATGGAATGTTTTATGGCTAATAGTTTTATTTGTGATTTTTCAAAAACAACTTTTGCCATATGAGCCAGGCACCACTTTTTTTATATTCAGATCTACCATTGTTGCTTTGGTATTTACTCTGCTCATTGCTTTGTTTATTCCTGTTGATTCAAAAATAAGAATTAAGAGCAAGCTTTTATCTTACCTGGGAGTAAGAAGCTATGGCTTATACGTTTATCACATTATTTTTGTACATATCAGCTATCAATATTGCATGGATCATCAAATCAAAATTGACGATTCCTTTGTTTTGTCTTTGTTTATATTCATTACATTAGGGGCATCAATTATTACCAGTATAGTTTCTTTCAAGTACTTTGAAAAACCCATCTTGTCCTTAAAGTATAGTGATAAATTAAACCGCTATTTAGAGCCGAAGGTGTAATTTATTTAGGCAGCTTTTATAGCTAGTACACTAAAGATAAATTATATGAAGTGCTTCAATTTTGCTGCTTTCAAATGGCTTATTTGTTTATTCGTGTATTTGTTTATAAGTGTTCTAAGCTTATTATAAGCAAATCCATGACAAAGGCATCCTCTATTGGAGTCCTTTGGACCTTTGGGATAATTTCGCTTATTTCTTTAGATTATCCACGGCAGATGCCTTTTCAATATCGCATCTATATTTTATTTATTATATTGGTTGCTAGTCCTATTAATTAAAATGAATAACTGTTTAAACCAAATATATATCTTATGATTAGAAATCTAAAACTTGCCTATGAGGTCTATAATTTCTTCCATAAAAAAGAGTTGGATTATAATACACCACTATATAAAAAGTTCGGCCTCAATAAAAAGTATTACTCAAGTATTTCTAGTGAGGATTTTGTAAATATCGATGAGCAGGCTTTATTAAACGAAGGGAGAAAAGCTGGACTAAATGATATCGATTTTTATAACAATCAGAATGAGCTATCAAAAGAGAGTATAGGTTCTTTTGATGATCAGGGGTACTGTGTTATTAGAAATTTTCTTTCAGAAGACCTTGTTAATAAAATCAATGCAGAAATTGATCGTTTATTGGCGGAAAAGAAGATTAAATTTAAGAACGGAAATAAATTGATGTTTGCCATCAATAAATCTAAACTTTTGAATGAAATTTGGCAAGACAAGAAATTCAAAAAATTCTTAGATTACTTAATAAGAGGCAAGGCGAAGTTGTTTCAAAGTATTAACTTTATAAATGGAAGTGAACAGAAGACCCACTCCGATAGTATCCACATGACCACTTTTCCTTTGGGAGGCCTTTTGGGTGTATGGGTAGCCTTAGAAAAAGTATCGATCGATAATGGCACCATTCATTATTATCCTAGGAGTCATAAGTTACCTTACTACATGAATCGAGATTATGATAATGTAGGGACTAAATATCGTTTAGGGACAAACGGTTATAAGGCCTATGAAAAAATGATTGAATCAAAACTCGAGGAGAACAAGATTGAGAAACAAATTTTTGAGGCAAACCCAGGTGATTTATTTATTTGGCATGCAAATTTATTACATGGCGGCGAACCACATATAGATAAGAATAGAACAAGAAAAAGTATGGTACTTCACTATTTTGATTCTCGAAGAATATGTTATCATGAAATTACACAAAGACCAGCATTGATGAAAGATAAGTTTAAGGAACAAGAACAATAAATGCAAAGCTTAATGTCATACTTAATATGGCAATTGCTTCTTATCCATCAAGGCATTAGATAAATGGCTGAAATAACTAAAAACAAAACATGAAAAAGCGGTTTCAAATTATTGCTTTGCTATTAGTCTTACCTCTTTGGAGTTTTAGTCAAAAGAAATTGTCCATAGGGGTAAATACTAATGCTATGGTCAGTTTTATGAGGGTGACAACTCAATTTCCAGATAAAGCTATGGAGAATGGTGAATTGGGTTTTGGGTATTCATTTGGATTTCATTTTCATTATCTAATCTATGAAGAAGCATTTTTGAGAACTGGGTTAGATTATCAGAAAAGAAATAGTCGCTATAAATATGATGGCCCGGTTTATAATGGTAATAATTTTCTAGTACCTGATGGAATTTTACAATTTGATTTTGACTTATCTTCTATAGGAATACCTATAGAATTTGGATATAAATTAAAATCAAAGAAGGAACAGATAAATTATATTGTTGGATTTGGAACAGTTTTAAATTTAAAATTGAAGACAAAAACAAAGGTCGTATTGGTTCAAGGTCAAACGGATAGCGGATTTATAAGTTTTGGAAGAATGCAAGCGGATGAATCTCTGGTTACAGTTGGAATATTTGGCGGCATTGAAATCGTAATGAACAAGAAATTAAGATTAACAATTGAGCCAAATATACGGTTTACACCAAATGATTTTGACTTAGGTTTGTATGAGACTGATGCATGGACTTCCATGGAGGCAGGATTAACTTTGAGGGTACGATAATAGAAAATTTTAATATTGGTACAACTTGTTATTACTTAGGATCATGAAAGCAAAATTTTAATTTTTAATCGTATCTATCCTTTCTATTTTCCTGAATACACAGGAGCTCACAGAAGGTTTGCTTGTCAATGCTTTGAATCTACATCCAACGCAAGATATTGCCAAACCGGCATATTTAGAAACCATTACTAATCCCTCATTTGGAACCACTATCATTCTTTACCTGTTTAGGATAGGAATTTTTTAAAAACTTAGTTACCTAGTACTAACATTTATAAAATTCATCTCGTCTATAATAGTAATGAAGTTTTTTTAAAGTCATCTTTCTATTGTAAAAAAAACGAGCATCATGAACCAAATAATTACGATACTAATCCTAAGCTTATTATTCCTAAGTTGTTCAGACGATGAACAATGTCCAGTTGCTGATAATTTGGATTTATTTGAAGAATTTTGGCTAACTTTTAGTCACGAGTATGCAGCTTTTGAAATTCTTAATAAGGATTGGGACAAGATCAAGGAGGAACATCGATCTTTGGTAAATTCTAACTCAACAGAAGCAGAACTCTTTGAAGTATTCAAATCTATGCTATTTGAATTGGAAGATGCTCATTCTGATCTCCATACAAATTCTAGTTTAGGTTCGATACAGTATTATAATGAAGTGACTGATAAATCGCTTAGAAACTATATTGGTTGGCAAGATTTAAAAGAAATATACCTTGATGATGTAGTAGAAACGTCAGATGAATTAGCTTATGCAAAAGTTCAAAACTCCAATATTGGATATTTAAGAATTAGAGGTTTTTCAGGAGCCCTTTCCCAATATAATATTGCTGATCGCTTATTGAGTACATATGAAAATTTGGATGGGATAATTATAGATGTACGGAATAACGGAGGGGGCAATGAAGCCAATGCTGCAGAAATCGCAAGTAACTTTGCCGATGTCCAAACAATATATAGATATGCAAGACTCAAGGAGGGTTGTGTTAGAAATGAATTGTCAGATTTTCATGATTTAGAAATAGAGCCAAAGGAAAATCAAGGCTTTGAAGGGCAACTTGTATTACTTACAAATAAAAAAACATTTAGTGCAGGAGAAGATTTTACCCTAATGATGAAAGCACTGCCAAATGTTGTACATATAGGAGACAACACTTGGGGAGGCTTCGCTACAGGTCCAACAAATAAAACCTTATCAAATGGTTGGAAATATAGAGTATCGAGAAAGGTCAGCTATGATTTAGATAAAAATCCAATTGTCGGTGGCATTCAACCCGATGAAAAAGTTTTCATTTCAGAAGTAGATAATAAAAATAATGTTGATCTAATTCTTGAAAGAGCAATTGAAATCTTAAATTGACCATTCGAAATTAAGTAAATCGAACAAATGATAAATGTTATCTATAGCACATGTCTAAATATTTTGGCATTAACAATCCTTTTAACTGTTCAAAGTTGTAGTGGGCAATCCAAAGAAAAAGAGGAGGCATTCATAGCCCCAGATTTAAAAACAAAAAAATTAAAACGCTCTAAATCCATTAATGGAATTTTAAATAACAAGGATACGAGCATAGAAAATGATGGACTAAAAAGGACGCATTATCAAAATGGTCAATTGAAATCTGAAGGAAATTATGTTGATGGTCTGAAAGAAGGTTTGCATAAGGAGTGGCAGGAGAATGGCGTCTTAGAATTGGAAGGTTTTTATGTTAAAGGAAAAGCCAATGGATTAATGAAGTGGTATCATGAGCAGGGGCATCTTGCCGCGAAAGGAAATATGATTAAAGATATTCGAAATGGCCCTTGGATTATCTGTGATGTTGAAGAAAATGGTTTTTGTATTGAGGCTTACTTTAAAGATGGAAGGAGGGAAGGCGTTTGGAAAATTAATCATGAAAATGCAAGAGATAAATTGTGGAAGGAACAAACTTGGGTAGATGACAAGATCGTCTCTGAAAAATGCTGGGATGAAACAGGAAAAGAGATTGATTGCGAATAGGAGGGACGAGTAGTATATATATCACTATGTATTATCCTAATTATTATACAATAATGTTCAATCTTATATTCAAAATTCAAGATTAGTATCTTATATTTACGCAAGTATTCAGTCAAAGGATTATTAGATGAAAATCTTTCATTTTGACCAATAACACAGCTTAATAGGCGCAAAATCAAAATCTTGGCAACACTTGTAAGCGTAATGGATACAGATAGAATCTACACAATAAAAGAAAAGAATCACTTTTATAATCGTCTTCTAAATTGCTTTGTTCTTTACGCCTGTGAAGAAAAATATTTTAAATCTTTTATTGATTTAGAGTTTCAACCCATATTTGAACTGCAGTCTGAATTAGAATATGCCTTTATGCCTGTTGTGTTCGATACCTCTATTAGGTTCAAAAATATCAATGCGAAAATGGTTGATAGGTTAATCAAATTCAAAGAAACTGTAGAAGCTTTACCTGAAGAGCTGTGGGAGTGGAGTGAATTATATACTAGGCAGGAGTGGATTGACATCCGAAAGGAGGCAAAAGATATACTTTCAACATTTGGAGAGGCGAATAGGAAATTTGAAAAATAAGGATCAACCAATTGTTTTCAATCACTTTTCATTAATTGCCTCCGATAAATAGATAGATGACGATTCAAAATGTTCCAGAAATATTCCTTAAAAATAAGTTGGAAAAGATAGATTTGTTTGTTCATGATTTTAAAATGACAGACGATGTTTTTAAAAGCAAGGTGAATTTAAGTTTACATATGTTTAGCTTTTTGCAGAAAGGCAAAAAGCAAGTGCATTTTGCAGACTCTTCAGTTGCTGTGAATGTGGAACAATCTTTACTAATAAAAAGTGGTAATTGTTTGTGGTCTGAACTACTAGATAATGATGACATCTACTACTGCAAACTCCTTTTTTTCTCCGAAAGCAAACTGAGAGATTTTCTGAGAAAACATAGTCAATTCAAACCAAGAGAAGAAGAAACGCCTTCTTATTTTGTCATTGAAAATGATGATTACATTCATTCCTATTTAGATTCCCTTTCGACGGTTAATGATGCGCCTGCTATTTTTATGAAAAATTTACTTTCTGTCAAATTTGAAGAATTGATGCTTTATCTAATAAATAAATATGGCAAAGCATTCGAGTTTTACTTGCAGTCCTTGATTGCGAAAGAGCAGTCTGCATTTAAAAGCATAATAGAAAAAAATGTATATTCAAATTTGAAAGTTGATGAAATTGCTTTTTTGTGCCAAATGAGTCTATCAACTTTCAAGCGTAATTTTATAAAAGAATATAAAACATCCCCTGGTAAATGGTTGCAAAATAAGCGCTTGCAAAAAGCGAAAATTTTAATGCAAGAAGGGAAGCTCAGAGCATCAGATATTTATATGGATTTTGGCTACAATAATCTATCTAATTTTAGCGCTGCATTCAAAAATAAATTTGGCAAAAGCCCCAATTTACTCGATTCTTAACTTTGACCTATATTCATAAGTGATTGACCTTTTTACGTAACTAAGTTAAGCTTTGCTTCTTTTACTTTCGCAGGGTAAATAATTACAAAATCACTTAAAATTTAAATTGTGGGAATTACTTTAGAACAAGCAGAAAAATTGATTGACGCTGCGAAGAAGAAGTCAGTTGAGCTGGATACAAAAATGAACATCGCGATTGTAGATGCAGGGGCCAATTTAGTAGCATTCGCACGTATGGACGGTGCCTGGTTGGGTTCATTGGATATATCAATTAAGAAAGCTAAAACAGCACGATTTTTTGACATGAATACAGGCGTTATAGGTGGGTTATCACAACCTGGAGGTCCTTTGTTCAACATCGAACATTCAAATGGTGGTTTAATTACTTTTCCTGGTGGCGTACCTGTTAAGAATGCTACAGGAGATATCATAGGCGCAATAGGCGTTAGTGGTAGTTCTGTAGAAAATGATCATGCAGTTGCGGAAGCAGGGGCAGCAGTTGCTTAAACACAACGGATAAACACAAAATCTCTTTAATATAGTATGTAGAGGGTAGTTGTCTTATGATAGCTACCCTTTATTTATTATTCGAACAGAAGCCTGGCCTGAGTGAGGAACGAATCGAAGGGAGCAAGGGAACATTCGAACATTCAAACATGCGAACAATAGAGATAAAGCTGATGCAACCATAAAGACTTTTAAATGTCATTGCATTGAAGCGTAAAATAACAATTAGATCATGAAATTAAATTTATTCTGTATAATCATCTTATTCACTCTTAGCTCTTGTGGAATGCAGCTTAGTCAAAGTTCTACTAATCAAAAAATTAAGAAGGAAGACCTTGCGCTAATTATAGGTGAATGGGTTGGGAGCTTAACCTATCTTGACTACAAAACAAAGCAGCCGTATAAGATGCCAGCAAATTTGATAATAAAAGAAGGCAAAAGTAAATACCAATTGGTTCTGAAGAACATTTATCCAAATGAACCTTCGGCCAACAATTCAGATAAGATACTTATGACTGAAGATGGTAGGTTTTTCAATAAGCAAAAAATAATTTCAAGAGATATATTAGATTCTGGAGTAATCCAAATCAAAACGGAATTTGAAAGTAAAGATGATAACAATAAAGCTTTAATTCGTTACACCTACCTCCTTGGAAAAGAAAGCTTTTCTAATAAAAAAGAAGTTCAATTTCCAGAATCTAAAGAATGGATTTTGAGAAGTGAGTTTAGTTATTTAAGGAAAAAGTAGAAACCTTACTTCTGCTTTTTGCTGCTAGACTAAATACTTAAGTCTCATAAAGAGCCACAATTATGAAAGTTTCTAAGATTTAATGTAGATTTTTGTTGACTAAAGCCACATCCTCATGATTATTAATACTGTTGAAGAGTTAAGGAAATTTTATGAATGGCCAAAAGGGCGCGCCAAGGATAAAGTTTTGGAAGGGTTGGAAAAACATTCTAAGAATTTCCTATTGCATTCCCCCTTTTTCGTGATGAGCACTTTTGATCATAATGGACAAGCGGATGCATCACCACGAGGTGGCAAACCAGGCTTCGTAAAAGTATTGGATGATAAAACTTTACTTGTTCCAGATGCAAAAGGAAATAATAGGGTAGATAGTTTAGTAAATATAGTAGAAACTGGAAATATCGGTTGCTTATTTTTAATTCCGGGAATTGATGAAACACTAAGAATCAATGGCAAGGCAATCCTCACTGCAAATGCCGCATACCTAAACATGTTCTCTGACGAACAGCATCCACCAAAGGCTTGTATTCAAATTAGCATTAGCGAAGTATTCTTGCATTGTGCAAAAGCGCTCATGCGATCAAAACTTTGGAGCGATACCAATCGTCAGGAAAGACCAGGATTCCCTACCATGGGTACGATGTTGAGTGAACAACTTGGTGGAGATGCTCCAACGGAAGATCAAGAAGATATGGTCAAAAGGTACCTGAAAGATTTGTGATGATAAGCAGATTTGTACTGCTATGTTTTTGTGTTTGAAATCAAAGAGCAAGTTTTTTAGATAAACTAGATCCTAGGATTAAACTTTTTGATTCTAAAGTTGTCCAATCTTTTTTATCAAAAAAAACAAAATGAATATAAAAATCAAGGTTTTAATCTTAATTGTCTTTTCCATATTTTTTTCTAAAAACAATTCAAAAGCTCAAATAAGTGAGCAATGGGGGCCAAATGGCTTTGTGAAAATCGAAAATGGTCTTAATGGGATGGAAGCAGACTTAGAACCCGGAGATCGATTTAGCCGAGACCATGACCAAGCCGGGGACATTAATGGAGACGGAGTGGTAGATTTAGTGATTGGTGCTCGTTCTGATGACGATGGGGTAAGCGATGCCGGAGCAGTATATATTGTTTTCTTGAATAGGGATGGAACTGTTCAATCCAATCAAAAAATATCCATGTTGGAAGGAGGATTCAATGAAACGTTACTTGAGAATAATTTCTTTGGTTATGGTGTAGCAGGAATTGGGGATTACGACAACGATGGAATTCCAGATATAGCAGCATCAGCACCTGCGTCGTCGAACAGGGCCCTATATATCATCCATCTCAACAGAGATGGAACAGTGAAGGATTATGTGAAAAATACGAATATTGTGGCACAGGGACTGACAGCCATTGGTGACCTTAACAAGGACGGGAGAATAGATTTGGTAGCTTGTGATCCAATGTCAGATTCCGGGGGACCCAATCGGGGAGCCATCAATATTTTGTTTTTAAATGAATCCTCAGAGGTTATGACTAACAATACTGTCAATAT
>CALIIW010000210.1 GCA_938018185.1 uncultured Saprospiraceae bacterium | reverse complement strand
AAAGAAAATCTTGAATCCAATTATGAAAAACAGACAAAATCATTTGTCAATGATTCAAACTTCAATATTTTAAAAGAAAAGGAAATTGAGATTTCAAAGATCTTTGAATGGTACGCTAAAGACTTTGGAGATATTATCACCTTTTTAAATAAATATTCGGATACTAAAATTTCACCAAAGGCAAAGATTTCATACAAAGAATACAACTGGGATTTGAATAATTAAAGAGGTCTAAATTGGTACCGAAAAACAAAGTAATTCTTGAAAGCCATTTGTCATGATTTTTAAAAAAAATCTTGCCAAATGAATTCATCACATTTCTTGTACCCAGTGTTTACACACTGGCTATAATAATGTCACGTCTCTGGCGTTTTTGAGCTTAATTCTGAATACCCTCAACTCTATTGTATGAGTTCATATTTATATTGAACCATTTCTATGATCGGAGCGCCTGTATCAGGGTCGGTATTTTTCAAGAAAATATCTATATCAATGGTTTCTGATTCCTCTTTTTCTTCGCTGTCAAACACAACCTCAATAAGTCCAGTTTCGCCGGGTTGTACAGGCAATCTAGGATAGTCTGTTGTAGTGCAATCACAGGCTGAAATAAGTTCAATCTCAATAGCCTCCTTGCCTGTATTTGTAAACTGAAAAGAAGTTTCTTTGATCTCTCCACGTTTTACTGGTCCTAGATCAATCATTTTCACATCCCAAGTGACTAGTTGTTCCTTTGCTTCAGAAAGATTGCTTTGTCCATTCAAAACTGAAACAAGACCTGTAAGTAAAATGATAGTTATAAAAATTGTTTGAACCTTTTTCATCACTTTTTATTTTTTTTGTTCTTTTAGTTTATCCTTAGCAATTATTTCCGCAAGCACCTCATCCAATTGATCCGCTCCTACCCTCTTCATTATAATTTCTTTTTTATTGTCAAGAATATAAAGTTGAGGCGTTGATTTCACATTATACAGCACGGCGTATTTTGATTTAAAATATGGATCATTCATGTTTAACCATTTGAACATTCCTGGTTGTTCTTTTATGTATTCTGCACAGGAAGGTGCGTCTTTATAGGTTCTATGACAAATAGCGTACATGGCAACTCCTTGATCTTGGTACTTGTCATAAACTTCTATCATTTTAGGCATGGCTTTTTTACAGTGACCACAATCAGGTGACCATATGTATAAGATCGTATAAGGACTTTCTATTTCATACAAGGAAACGGTATCTCTATATTTGAATCTTTTATGTTCATTTTCATGATCTTTAACTTTTAGTGTTTCATCAATATCAAATTCATACATTGATATTTCTGGAGCTTGCTTTCCAATAAGGATTGGTTCTAATTTTGATGCATCATCTATTATTTTAGCAAGTTGTTCTTCATCAGTCCAGGGTGCTTTGCCTTTTTGATAATAGTTTTTTACCAAATGAACATAGACCTTATCCATTCCTACAATTTTCGATTTTGCATACTCACTTAAATATTTGATCAGAAAGAATTTATAGGTCTCTTCATTAGGTTCAGAAAGTTGAAGAATTCTATCTAAGGAAATGGCAATGGAGTCAGGATGTTTTGGCGTAAAGTTTTTGAAGTAGGTATCAACCTTTTTCTGTAGAATAGCGGACCGCAATAAACAAGGATCTGCTAAATCAATGTTGTCAAACCAATGCTCTTTTATGTAATAAAATCTTCTTTTTTGACTTTCTTCGTCCTTTGCAAATTCTGGTAATTCAATCTCCATGCTAGCCTTAATAATTCTGGAGGTCAAACCATTTGAATTGCTAATGATATCATTTTGATACTTTACAACTTCGGTATTAATGTCTTGTAGACTTTGTTCCAAAGCCTTGGTGTCTTCCTTATTTTCCTTCTTTTTAGTAATACTTTCTTTAATTTCATTGGCCTTTGGTCCTTGCAGAGACAGAAAATTCATGTATTCATAAAAAAGAATATTCTCTTTTGATCCTTTCACTTTCATTGCTTTAACAGGATTTGTAGCGTCCGTGCTGACTGAAAAGTGTTGTTGCCCATCTTCCACCAAAAGTTGGAAATAATTGTTTGCAGGGGGCATTATGATCAAATAAATGCCACATTCTAGGGATTCATCTCCAGAGAATACGAACTCCTTCTTCCCTGGATCAATTGCAACAGTGTCTTTAATGTATTGTTTAGAGCCGTAATGGTATCCAAAAAACAAGGTATCTGTATCAAAACTATCTAAACTGACCTTTATTTCATATCCTGCTTTTTGTGCAGACAAATTAGCTAAAGGGCTGAATGTCAATAAGATGAATAGTAAAGTTAAGGGTACATTATATTTCATAAATTCAATTCGAGTACATTTATATGTAAAATTCACAAATTCTTTCATATTTACAATTTGTCCAATTTATTTTAGAAAAAGTTAACAAATGTAATAAAAAGAAAAAGCGTCCTAATTACTAAATTAAGACGCTTTCAAGTAAGGTATTGTTGCTTAAGGAAAGCTTAAATATTCAATCAAAATATTGAATACATTTTAATTTTCTCCTTGTTTTTTGCGTAACTCCTCTTCAGCCAATTTGATTTTTTCTTGCAACTGTCTAAGTTGTTCATCAGCATCAAGCGCTTCTTGCTTCTTTTCTTCCAATTTAGTTACTTCCTCTGCAATCTTAGCTGCAGTTTCTTCTTTGACTTTATTGATTTGTTCTTTAGACTGTTGTTTTGCTTCATAAATAGCGTCAGAAGATTCTTGTTGTGCAGCAGTGATTTCGTTTAACGAAAGCGTTCTAGCTTCCTCTGCTTCAGCTCGATACTTCTCTTTCTCCGTCTGTGTTTGTTCTCTTACTGTCTTTCTTTCTTTTTCATTATCCTCTTTAATTTGAGCAAGCTCTTCTCTAGCAGCTGTCTCAGCAGCAGTTACTTCATCTGCAATTCGTTTCTTTTCAATTTCAATTTTTTCATTTGCTTCTGCGATAACTTTTGCAGCCTCTTGTTTAGTTTTGGCAACTTCATTGGCTGATTGCTCTTTTAAAGAAGCTATTTCATCAGCAGAATCTTCTTGCACTTTCAATACTTCCAGTGCAGATTCTTCTTTTGCCTTTGCAGATTGTTCTCTGATTAGTTTTATCTCTTCGGCAGTAAGTTGTTTTATTTGAGCGATTTCAATGGCTGAATTTTCTTTAGAACTAATAATCTCATTTGCTATCTTTTCTTTTTCAGAAGCAGCTGTTTCTTTTAATTTTTGAACTTCATCTGCCTCTTTCCTTTTTATTTCAGCGACAGCTTCAACAGATTTTCTTTTTTCTTCTGCAATTTTGATGGCATTTTCCTCCATCGCTCTGGCTTGTTGCTCTTGAATGGCCGCAATTTCATTAGCGGCATCTTCTTGAGTACGAGCAATAGCTGAAGCCGCCTTTTGTTTTGCGTCCATTACATCAGAGGATGTAGCATTTATCATTTCTTTTTCCTTAGATTTTGCCTCAGCAATTTTTGCAGCAACTTGTTTTTGTATCTCAACAATTCTTTCTTTTGCCAATTCTTGAGATCTAGCAACTTCTTCGGCATAGGTTGTTTTAGCATCCGCAGCATTTTGATTTGCTTCAATAATGAGACTTTCCGCTTGTTCTTTGGAGCTAGCAATTTCAGTACTTGCTCTTTGTTTCGCAGCAACAACTTCTTCTGCAGACATTGCTTTTACAGATGTTTCTTTTTCTTTTGCCTCTTTTACTGCCAAGGCTAATTCTTCTTCAATTTTAGTAATTTCAGCAGATGCCCTTTCTCTCGCAGCCATGACTTCCTCAGCGATTTTGGCTTTTTGTTCCTCTGCATTGGCTTTTGCCTCTGCGACTTTGGTAGTTTCTTCTTTAGTTATCTCTTGGATGGTTTGAGAAGCTTTTGTTTTTGCTTCTTGGACTTCTTTTGCGGCTAAATCTTTTTCTGTTTCTACAGCCTTTCTTGTGCTGGCAACTTCTTCCGCAGCTCGCTGTCTAGCTTCAGCAACTTTTGTTGCTTCTGATTCTTTCTCCTTTGCTGCTGCTTCTTTGAGATCCGCAATTTCAGATGCTTGTGCTTCTTGAATTAAGGCTTTTTCTTCTGCCCCTTTTCGTCTTGATTCAGCGACATTAAAAGCGACCCCTTGCTTTTCTAAAACACCTTTTTCACGGATTCTTGCGATTTCCTCCGCAGTCTCTTCTTTAACTTGCAATATTTGTTCTGAAGCAGTCTTTTTTGAGTTTATTACGTCTTCAGTTGTTTTGTTCTTTTCATTTTTGGCTGTTTCTCTTGCTTCAGCAATAACTTTTTGTGTTTCTTCTCTAATCCTTAATAATTCAGCTGTGGAGTTTTCTCTTGCTGAAGCAACTTCATCTGCATATTCTAACTTTGCCAATTCCAACTTCTCTTTGATTCTATTTATTTCATCAGAAGCATTCTGACGTGCTTTTGCGACCTCTTCTGCAGATTCTACTTGAGCTGCTTGAATCGCCTCATCAGCCCTTTGTTTTGCTTCTACAACGTTAGTATTTATCTTTTCGATGGCAATGCTTGCATTTGATTTAGCATCAGAAACTGATGCAGCAGAAGCGGCAATCGACTTCTCTTGAGCAGCTTGGGCATTTTTCTTTGCTGCAAGAACCTCTTCTGCATAAGTTGCCTTTTGAGCTTCTGCAGCAGCTCTGGCATCAGTTACTCCTTCTTGAATGCCTGCAATAATCTTATCCGCTTTATCTCTTTCTAGTTGTATTTGTTCCTTTAACTTCTCTTTTATGGTGCCAAGTTCTTGTCTTAAATTTGCTAATTCTTCATCATTCAACAAACTGACATCTGCTACACGTCTTACTCCTGAAGAGGTAGAGCTAATTGCAGCACCTTTAGAGCCTGAAGAAGCAGTTGAACCTGGACTAAAATCATTGCCAGAGAGGACGACATTTTTTACTTGAGATTTATCTAAAGAATTTCCAAAACACTTCGCAGTTTGAGTAAATTCCATTTGACGATTAGCATTAACCGTAAACTTTCTCATTTGATTGCTGATATTATTCTTGATGTAGATGGTAGTTATGGTTGCTGCAGAAAACCACTCGATTGCAGCAAGATCTAGTTGAAGAATGTTTTCATGAACAGGATTGCCAGTGGATCGGTTAACCTCTCCCATTTCAACAAATCGGTAACTTTTTCTTGTATTTCGATTATCAGTGAAAATAATTTCATCATCTTGGTTGAATTCTACCCCATTCCTAGAATAAACCTTTGCTGTGACTCCATCTTCGTTGTTGATAAACTCCATTCTATAAGAGTAGTTACCTCTGACAACTATGGTGAAGGACTTTGTTCTTAATAGGTGTATTCCTGAAACTTTTTTGTTTTCAACTATGACAGATCCACAATTTTGTGCTTGCAAATTTGGGGCAAGTAGAAAGGAGATCAATATTAAAGAAATGACAAATCGGTGCATATACAGTTGTTTAGGTGGCTTTCATACGTTAAGATAAAATATTTGCTTGCAATTTATTGCTTTAACAGTATAATTATATGGAAAAAAATGGATTATAGTTTACATAATCCTTACAAAATCCTGAGGCTAAATTCCTTTAAACCAATGGAATAGCTTATAAAATGTAGGGTTATTTTGCTTTTTCTGAGGCAAGAAGATAAAGTACAGCCATACGTATTGCCACACCATTTTCAACTTGATCTAATATAATAGCATGCTCTGAGTCAGCAACTTCACTACTAATTTCAACACCTCTATTCATAGGACCTGGATGCATTATTATGATCTCTTTATCTAATTGATTTAAATGTTCAGGTTGAACACCAAAATGAAGGGCATATTCTCTTAAGGAAGGTATATATTTTATGTCTTGTCTCTCTAACTGAATTCTTAAAACATTTGCTACATCGCACCATTTTAAAGTGTTCCCTATATCGTAACTAACCTCAACTCCTAATTGAGTTATGTATTTAGGTATAAGTGTTGGCGGACCACATACTTTGACTTTGGCGCCAAGTTTTTGTAAGCAAAAGATGTTACTAAGCGCCACTCTTGAATGGAGAATATCTCCTATAATAGCAATCTTTTTCCCTTTTAAACTTCCTAAACGCTCCCTGATAGAGTAAGCATCTAATAAAGCTTGAGTAGGATGTTCATGTGTCCCGTCTCCAGCATTAATTATATTAGCATTTATATGCTTTGACAGAAATACGGATGCACCAGGAGCAGGATGTCTCATGACAACCATATCCACCTTCATTGACAAGATATTATTCACAGTATCAAGCAAAGTTTCTCCTTTTCCAACGGAAGAACCTGAAGCAGAGAAATTTACAACATCTGCAGAGAGTCTCTTCTCAGCAAGTTCGAATGAAATCTTTGTACGAGTAGAATTTTCGAAAAATAGATTGGCAACTGTAACATCTCTTAAAGAAGGAACTTTCTTGATAGGTCTATTGATAACTTGTTTAAAATTGTCGGCCGTTTCAAATATCAATGTGATATCTTCTTCCGTTAAACTTTTTATTCCTAATAGATGTCGACTACTTAAAGAGGCTGAACTCATTTTCTACTGGCTTCTTCTTTATTTGCAAATAATAAAACATTATTGATCCCATCAAGCTCTGCCCAGTTCACTTTGACATATGCCTGGTTTAATGCATCAACAGTCAATCCTACATAATCTGATTTAATTGGTAAATGTCTATTGAATCTTCTATCTATTAAAGACAACAACTCTACCCGTTTTGGTCTACCAAAATCTTGCAAAGCAGTTAAGGCAGCTTGCACTGTTCTTCCAGTATAAAGTACATCATCTATTAAAATAACAACTTTATTTTCTATCAGAAAATCTATCTCTGTGCTTGACGCTTTAAGTGGCGTTTCTCTTTTACGGAAATCGTCCCGATAAAAAGTAATATCTAACTTGCCATAATAAATGGTTTCGAAATTAGAAATTTCGCTGAGACCAGCATAAATTCTATCAGCAAGATGGATACCTCTTGGCTGTATTCCAATTAAACAAATATCTGCATGATCATCATGACTTTCTAATATATTATAGCAAAGTCTTTTGATTGTTAGGTCTATTCGTTCAGATTCTAATATAATTCGACCTTTTTTCATCTTAGGCATAAAAGTAATAAAGAAAAAGTAATATCAATTGTACACAGGTACTTTTACGGGATTTCTATCACAATAGATCATTAAACTCTTTATTAATCTATCTTTTTGGTCATCCTTAACCTCTGAGACCGATTTTAGCAACAATTCATCCTCATATATCAAAGTAAGTAGATTTTCCTTACTGAAGGCCAATACAAGGCCAGAACGCATGTCTAGTATATAATCCTCAACTTTTTCTTCTATTCTTTCAATGTTTGCCGTTCTAAAAGGGATTCCAGTTCTAGGATTGAAGGCATGCATGGTTGTCTCTACTTTTTTTTGCTCTAGACTTTGAAACATTGACAAGGAACCTCTCACCTTCAAAAGAGCAAAAATATACAACCCAGCTTCCGTTTGTTTTAAGGTATTGACGTATGGCAAGCCAGCAAGGGAGATGCCCCAGATATCTTTAACATCAAGTGCAAGACTATCTTTTGAGTAAACTTCTTTGATGTATGTTGTTGCTGAAATTGGATTTGTAAAAATATTAGACTTTAATTCATCCCAAGAATAACTAGGCTGATTGCTTTTAAATGCTTCGAAATTGAGAAATACTCCATCTACAAATTCGAAATTCTTGTCTAAATAACTACTATCCTGCTGGTTTTGTGCATTAACAAGCAAGACCATATGAATAAATACCGTACAAATCGTAAACACTTTTTGCATAAAAAGAGTAATTAACAGCAAGTTTAACAAAAAAGTCCTCCCTTTAAAAATAAAGGAAGGACCAATCCCATTAACCGTCAAACTATTATTCTTTGGTTTTTACAATTTTATAAAAGTGTTTGTTGTTTTTTGAATGTCCCCTTGTGTTATAGAGTAATAGTATAGGCCAGGATTGCTAATTTCTTCTGAGTCAACTCTTATCTTTTGTTTTCCTTTTTGAAATGTGTTAGATTTTGTAAGAATCAATTTTCCATCTGGAGCATATACCTCCAGCTTTACTTCAATATCTTGAGTTACCACAAAGGTGATGTCTGTAAATTCTACAAAGGGATTTGGAAAGTTATAAATAGCGTTTTTTGTGGATTCAAGTTCTTGAAGAAGTTTTTTAGTCTGAATAAATTCTAGATCTAGTTCAATAATATTCAAATTTTCATCATACAGTTCAGAACTGAATTCACTATTTATCAAGCTAAAATATTCAGATAAATATCCTGCTTTTTGAATTTCAAAATCCAAATACAACTGAATATTTTCCTCATTTACAGATCGATCCATTTTCACCCAACTCATGAATAAACCATGGGCATTGTTATTTATGTTTGCCGAGCCGAAATCCTCAAGATCTGAAGAGACTTCAGTAAGTAGAATTGCTTCAGAATCAAATGTAAATCCCATTTGAAAACCTTGAATAGAACCTTTAGGTTCTAGCAAGATTGGAATCCTAATATTCTCACCTTTTTGGAGAAAAACATCTTCAACCGAAACTGAAAAGGTTTTGGCTGTGCTTCTTGCGCTGTTTGCTGTAGCATTAATATCCCCAATTTTCACACCAGTGAAAGACATACTTTGAGACATTGACCCCGCTTCAAAAATATTATTTTTATCTACTTCAGGAGAAAGTGGATCTGTAAGGTTAGTTGAATTATTAATTATTTGCCAAGAGTCTAGATTTTCAAATTCCGTAATTTGAAATAAAATAAGATCTCTTAGTTCAATAATATCTTTGATTGAAAGTGTACCAGAATTATTCACATCAGCAGCAATAAACTGGTACGGATTTGTAAAAGTCCTTAGACCATTAATGTGTTGACTTAATAAGACCATATCATAAGTAGAAACACCATTTAAGTATTTGGTATCTTTTATTGCTTTTAAGTTATAGTCACCGGATAAAGGAATGTCTGCTATTTGAAAATTACCGAAGATGTCTGAATTCGTGTTAAAAGAGTTTTCCCCTTTTAAATTAATTTTTACTTTATCTATAGGTTTACCAATAGAGGTGGTTACTGAGCCTTGTAGGTTGATAAAAGATGGAGCAGATCTACAAAAATCTTTGTCATCAATTATTTCAATAAGCACTTTTTCTGAAATAGTCCTACCTATCTTATCAATTAAAGTAACAGTAATTTCATTGGTACCAAGGTCATCACAAGTGAATAAGCTTTTGCTCAAGTCAAGGTGATAATCTTCGGTACAAGTACTTATATGTAATGGAAGACTGATTATATCAATGTCAACTTCCTTAGATTCTTTTAAGCTAAAAGAAGCAGTTTGACCAGTGGTTGTTAATTCTGGCTTTGGGCAGGAGGTCAAATTAATGGAAGCTTCCAATATTGACATCCATCCCCCGTCTTGTGTGCCATTTGGTATGGCATTCCACCATCCCCAGCCTAGATATATGATACTTCCTTCTCCATAATTTAAAATACTAACAGAAGAGTAAGAATTATTGCTTATGTCAGAATAAATTGATACGCTTGAAGACGGTAAACCTGAGGTAATAAATGCAACTGAGTTATTATTAGGCACCTTATCCGGGCTACTATTAAAGCCGTATTGATTGCCTTGATCTTCTTTTATGCTGTGACCGGTGAGCGCAACTTCTGAAGTTTCAATAGAAAAATCAAAGACCCCATTGAGCAGATCAGTAGCATTATTTGCATTCGCTTCATTTGGGGCAACAACACCTGAAATTATTATTCCTCCACCATTGCTGACATAGTTTCTGAGATCTTGTTTTTGACTTTCATCAAGATCAAGAAAAAGGTTTTTTCTTTCTAATTCAGGAATAATAATTAAATCAGATTCTATAATATTAGTTGAAGTAAATTCATTGATGAGATTCATTTCGTAGCCTAACATTTGTAGAGAAGCATTCATGTTTGAGCCTTCAGCAAAGATATTGCCTTCATCAATTTGTATGTAATCACTGTGGTAAAATAGTCCAATTTGTTGTGCGAAAGAACTGGAAAGCATAAGTCCAAATCCTAGCCAAGAAATGACGAGAATTACAAGGGTACGAATACGCAGTATGCTCACAGTGTGCACCATGGGACAAGTTTTGGATTGTTAGTAAGATTCGTTTCAGCCTTGTTTTGAAAGAGGGGTATATTAGGGAGGAAGATTACTACAATTTAAGCTAATATCTAATGAGTTAACATACCCTCAAGGGGCTATTTATCAAGTTATAGAATATGCTTATATGAGAAAAGCCTTGAAAAAGGAGGTAATTGAAGAAAGAAAGAAAGAAAGAAAGAAAGAAAGAAAGAAAGAGAGATAGGTAAAATATAAAAGACCGGCCACTTTAGAAAAGTGGACCGGTCTTTTTATTATTGGAAAAGATTTATTCTTTTATTATCTGATCTTATTGAATTTAACTAAGTCAACAGAATCTCCATGAGTAATTCTCAAGAAATATGTACCAGCAGGAAGTAATGTTATATCCAAAGGCTCGTTCATGTAAGCTGAACCTTCCAGTTTGAATTGACTAAATTTCTTTCCAGAAGTTGAAATAACCTCAATATTAACTTCAGAATCAATTTCAATGAAGCTTTCCAATGTCATTTTATTAGTGACAGGATTAGGGAATATTTCAAAGTTATTAGAATTTTGCGGAATCATTTCAATCGTTTCAACACCAGTGAAATCATAAGATCCGAATGAATTGATTATTTTGATTCTGTAATAGTTCATCCCTTTAGAAGGATTCATATCGTTAAAATCATAAAGGTTAAGTGCATTGCCATTATTGTAGCCATCCACTTCACCAATTACTTCATAGTTAGCAGCATCGAATGATCTTTGAATTTCGAATTTAGAATTTGATTCATCATTACTTGTAATCCAAGATAATCTAACGCCTTCTTCATTTCCTACCGCAAGAAGCTCTGCATTAAATGTAGGTACTGTCAAGCAAGAAATAACTTCAATAGTCATGATGTTTGATTCTATGACAAACTCTTCACAACATTCTCTTCTAGCACATCTAGCGAAGAATTTAGTTTGGAATACTGGGCCAGGATTTAATTCTTCCACATTAGAATTAGGAATGTTAGTCCAAGTTGCAGGATTCGCAGGACCAGGTTCGTTTGAACAAATCCAAAGGTATTCGATTGGCTTAACACCACCACCTCCAGCAGGTACTATTGAAGATATTACATTTGGAGTCTCACCAGCACAAATTTGTTGGTCAGGTCCAATTGTTCCACCAAAGTTTACATTATAACAACATCTGAAAATACCAGCATCAAAAGAAAGTTCTCCTTTATCATTGCCAATACCGTCTCCGTCTGTATCAATTAAATCTCCATCTCCGTCTCCATCAGTATCAACTACCTCGAATTCGTGAGATTTTCCATCTTCATCAACATCACTATCAATTATGTCATCTGCACCATCTCTACAAGTATATTCAGTTCCTTCATTCAGGATTGTAGCACCAAATTGTAAGTACCATTGTCCTGCAGGAACACACTCGAATAAATAGTATCCATCAGAATCTGTATTAGTCAATCCGTTAGGTGCCATAACATCATCCGCGTTTCCACAGATACCATCAGGACCTGGAGACATAAGTCTAACAGGAACACCATAAACACCAGGCTCTAAAGGATCTTGTGTACAGTTTTCATTGTTATCCCACCATACATAGTTTCCGATATTAAGACCACCATCATCTAAGCAAGATTCAGCAGTTCTAGTACAACCAGAAAGGACATCAGTAATAGTAACTGAGTAACATCCTTCTGCTAAACCAGAAGCATTCGCATCAGTTCCACCATTAGACCAAGCATAAGTATAATCACCATTTCCTCCTTCTACAGTTGCATCTAAAACACCGTCTGACATACCACATGAGCTGATTTCAGCAGTTGTAGTCATAGTAGCATTGAAATTACCAACGATAACAGTTGTAGAAGCAGAAGCAGTACAACCATCTTGATTAGTAACTGTAACATCTACATCATAAGTGCCAGCTGCATTCATACAGAAATCAGTAGTTGCTGCAGTTGCATCACCTAGGTTTCCACCAGAAACAGTCCATTCGTAAGTAAAAGAAGTACCACCATCAGCAGTAGCTTCAAGTGTTACACAATCATCAATTTGACAGATGATTCCAGGTACATTTACTGTAACTCCTGGATCTTCCAAGATAGTAACTGTAGTCATGTCCATTGCCATACAGCCATCAGGGCTAGTAGCAGATAAAATTATTTGATATGTTCCAGGCAACATCATAGTGAACGTCGTGTTCTGAGTTGTAGTGGAGCTTAATTGTCCTTGAGAAGCAAACCATTCGTAAGTAAGGTCGTTGCTAGAACCTATTGCAGAAAAATCAATTGTTTCCCCTGCACAAACTTCAACGTTTGTTGGATCGATAGAAACAGTTGGAGTTTCATTTCTTGTTACATCAATACCGTTACTAATTGCGAAGCAACCTTCTGCATCTGCAACATTAGCACCAACATCAAAACCAGTGGCAGAGCCAGAAGTATTTACATACCATATAGTACATACGCCAGTAGGAGCACCTTCAAAATCAAAAGGTCCATTCACTGGTAAGTCTAAGATATTTAATTGATCATCAGTAATTACCCAGAAAGAATTTGTTCCGTTTCCTGCAACATCAATACTTACATCAACAAGATCTGAACTACCATCTCCCACACAAAATGAAGTAGGATCATTAGTAGAAATCGTAGCACCTTCAACAGAAGAAGTATTTACATCGATAGGATTAGAGATTGCAAAACAACCTGCTAAATCAGAAACGTTTGAACCAACATCTGCGCCAGAAAGCGTACCATCAAAAGCTATACACCATATTTGGTATTGAGCAGCTGCAAATCCATCAAAATCAAAAGGTCCGTTACCAGTTGCTAGGATCATTCCGTTTAGATCCGTAACAACGCATACAGTAGAACCAGTAGCAGAATTAGTTACATTAACCATGTCTGCAACACCATCTCCTGAACAAAATTCAGTTGGATCGTTTGTAGAAATTGTTGGCATAGTAGGAGCATTACTACCATTTACAGTAGTAGAAGCATTTGTTACACAGCCTGAAGCATCTGTTATGGTAACTGAATAAATACCAGGAGTTAAGCTTGAAATAGAAGCAGAACCTGCTCCATTGCTCCAATTATAAGTAAATGGTGCATTTCCCCCGTTAACTGTAACAGTAGCTGTACCATCATTAGAACCACATTGAGAATCAGTAGCTGAAGCTGAAGCGCTTAAGTTAGACATGATTCCATTAACTACAGAAGAACAATTTCCTACACATCCATCTCCGTCAGTTACAGTAACTGAATAAGTCCCAGATGAAAGTCCAGATTGAGTGGCAGCAGTTGAACCATTGCTCCAAGCATAAGTAAAAGGAGCAACTCCACCAGAAGGAGTAGCAGTAACTGAACCATCTCCGCCTGCACAAGATGCATCTGTGCTAGAACAATTAACTGTAAGTGTACCTTCCGTACAAACAAAAACTTCACCTACTGAAGAACAACCTTGTGTATCTGTAACAGTTACAAAGTGCGTCCCAGGGCAAAGACCTGTAGCAGTTTCAGTAGTTTGGCCATTAGACCATTGGTAAGAGTATGGTGGTATTCCAAGCATTGCGCCAGGATAAGCTGTACCATCGCAAGTACCACAACCAGCACAGGTAGCTTCTGGCATTAGCCAAATACTTTCAGGACCTGCAGTAATAGTTGCTTGAGTGACTTCAGAACATCCAGTTGCATCTGTAACTGTAATGTTGTGAACGCCTTCGTTGAGCATACCAGCAAAATAACCAGTTTCGCCATTGTCCCAATTTACGGTGTAAGGTTGGACGCCGCCCCAAACTGTAAGTGTAGCAGTTCCATCAGAGGAAGTACCACAAGTAGAGAAAGAAGAGTTGACAAAATAATTGAAATTACACTGTGCGTTGCTAAAGGTATAGGCAAAAATAAAGCCCATACAAAGCATAGCTTGCTTTAAAATGTTCAGTGAGTGTTTGTAATTCTTTTCCATAAGAAATTAATAATTGTTAAAGTAAATCTTTAGGTTATCTAAATAATTTTTAAATATTGCTCCCTTCCATTGAGGTGCAATGACAACTAGATTAATTGAGATAAACTTATAATTACGGTTATGGTTACCCTATCTAAAGTAAGGGGTATTACTGTTAATAGAACTTTGCTATTATTTTGAAAACTAGATTAGCTTTCTTCTATCGGTTTGGTTTATGATATAACAAAAGTACGACATTAATTTATAAATCACAATAGCGATTCTGTATTTAGAGTTAGAAGTTGATGAAAAGTAACTAAATGTGTAGTAAAAAATAAAATAAATCCATAAGTTGTTGACTAATAATGCTTTTACAAATAAAAAAATAAAATATTTTATTTATATATTTGTCATAAAATAACTACCCTTTTCAAGGTATTTCTATCGAATAATCTCATAAAACATACTTTTTTTATCATATTCAAAAGCTTCATTTATTGAGGTTTGTATATAATTTAAAATAATAATGTAATTTCGGAAAATAAGCCAAATATTATGTTGAACCTAAGTCATATAGACATATTTATCATCTGTGTCTTTCTTGTTATAAGTCTCCTTATTGGACTAAGATTTTCAAAACAAGCATCAGAAGATAGTAGTTCTTATTTTTTATCAAACAGGAATATGCCATGGTGGTTGCTTGGAATTTCTATGGTTGCCACGACATTTTCAGCTGATACACCAAATTTGGTGACTGATATAGTAAGAACAAATGGTGTATCTGGAAACTGGGTGTGGTGGGCATTTTTGTTGACAGGAATGCTAACCGTTTTTATTTATGCAAAATTATGGAGACGGTCAGGTATTCTAACAGATCTTGAATTTTATGAAATGCGCTACTCTGGAAAACCAGCTGCTTTTTTAAGAGGATTTAGAGCTATTTATCTAGGAGTGATATTTAATGTAATAGTCATGTCAGCCGTTTGTTTGGCAGGAATAAAAATAGGAGCGGTTTTATTGGGTTTAACACCAATACAAACCTTATTGATCACTTCCGTATTTACAGTTGCCTATTCTGCGTTAGGAGGACTAAAAGGAATTATTTATAATGATTTCTTTCAATTTGGTTTGGCAATGTTGGGGACGATTTTTGCGGCAATTTATTTGATAGATTTGCCAGAAGTTAAAGGTTTAGAAAATTTATTGGCAAGCGAAGCGGTAGCAGGAAAATTAAACATCCTACCAGATTTATCAAACAGGGATACTGTGATAGGATTATTGGTTGTTCCATTAGCTGTCCAATGGTGGGCTACGTACTATCCAGGAGCTGAACCTGGAGGTGGTGGATACATCGCGCAAAGAATGCTTGCAGCAAAAGATGAAAAAAATGCAATGGGCGCTACCCTTTTATTCAATATAGCTCATTATGCTTTGAGACCATGGCCATGGATCATTATTGCCCTGTGCTCCTTGCTTTTATTTCCAATGGATTCAGATACACAACGTACAGCTGCTGCGGAAAAATTAAAAAGCGGAGATTATAAAGAACAAGTGATACAGTATCAGAAGGATCCTACCTTATTAGATATCACTACAAGAGCTGAAATAAGAGCTTTGCAATTTCAAAAAGATGGATTGACAAGTTTAAGAGCTGCATTTCCAGACAATACCGTACCAGATAATAAAATCGGACATGATTTGGCATTTCCCGCAATGATTGGAAAATTGCCTCCTGGATTGTTAGGCTTACTGATTGCATCCTTGATTGCAGCATTCATGTCTACAATTTCAACTCATTTAAATTGGGGATCTTCTTATTTAGCCAATGACGTTTATAAAAGGTTTGTAAAACCAGAAGCTACAGATAAAGAACTAGTTCACTTTGGAAGAATTTGTACGGTCATGTTGATGATTATGGCCGCGATATTTGCTCTATTTTTAGAGAATGCAAAACAGATTTTTGATATCATATTACTCATTGGTTCAGGTACAGGTTTGATATTTATTTTGAGATGGTTTTGGTGGCGAATCAATGCTTACTCAGAAATTTCAGCCATGATCATTTCATTTTTTGTTGCATTTATTTTAGAATTTACACTTCCTAAATATGGTGTGGAGATGCAGGGTTATGAAAAGTTATTAATTGGAATTGGAGTGACTACAGCTGGTTGGATTTTGGTGACTTTATTGACTGCACCAACTGAAAAAAATGTTTTATTTTCTTTTTATAAAAAAATAAAACCATCAAAAAATGGCTGGCGACCTGTCATCGAACAAGCTAAGCTCGCTGGTTACGATTTGCAAATAGATGAGGTGAAAGATGATGCTCAAATCGGGCTTGGATTATTTTCCATGCTTTTAGGATGTCTTGCAGTATATGCAACTTTGTTTGCTACGGGGTACTGGATTTATGGTCTATCTATGAAAGCGATTTTATTCACTGCAATTGCTGCCATTTCTTTCGTCATTTTATTAAGAAATCTGCGAAAATTTTAAATAATTAACAATTTAGACAGTTTTAATCTCTAAATAAATTAGAATAAAATATTAAAGGAACTATTTTTGCAATATTATGTTTTAATTACAAAATACCCTATTTATGGCAATCATGATAACTGACGAATGTATTAATTGTGGCGCTTGCGAGCCTGAGTGCCCAAACAATGCAATTTATGAAGGTGGTGTAGAATGGGCAATCGCTGACGGAACGAATGTCCAAGGAAGTTATGTGTTAGAAGATGGGAAAGAAGTTGCTGTAGAAGATCAAAATCCTCCTCCAGAAGATGACTTCTATTTTATAGTTCCTGATAAATGCACCGAATGCAAAGGCTTCCATGAGGAGCCACAATGTGCAGCAGTTTGTCCTGTAGATTGTTGTGTTGATGATCCTGAGCGCGTTGAAACAGAAGAAGTTCTTTTAGAAAGAAAAGCCAAACTTCATATCTAGCTTATTCCTTTAATTATATTTTATCCTATAAATCTCCATGGACTATCCTTTGCATGTCTTATGGGTTTCTTTTTATTTTAATTCACATTGGGCACGATAAATATCACGCTTCATTGATGTCCTTTAGACCGCTGACGTTTCCAGTCTTACTTCTGAATAGTCCAAAAAGAGCTTTTATGTTAATTAAGCTTTGGCAATTTCTTTTATTCTCAAATTAAATGGTAATTTTAAAAAATTAAAGTTTATTTACTTATAGTAAATCGCTGTAAAAAACCAATTGATTACTTTAAAGTATATTTTTAAACAAACTAAAACAAAACATTTATGAGCGGACTTATCCGATTCTTAGCTACGCTATTCTGTGTATGCTTTTCTCTTTTTTGCAACAATTCTTATTCTCAATGTGGTGACCAAATAATAGGTTACACTTCACTAGGTGAACACAATGGATCCTCTTACTACATTAGTGATGGACTGGTGCGGGCGGCTGATGCGAAAGCTATTGCAGAAATGCAAGGTGGACATTTGGTTGTAATTAATTCAAGTCAAGAAAATTTATTCTTGAGTAATCAGATAGACGGTATGGTTCATATTGGATTAGATGATGCTCAAACTGAAGGAAATTTACAATGGGCAAATGGAGATGCAATCAGTTATACTAATTATGATTTTTGTGCTTTTTGTTCAGATAATGATGCTGAAAATGATTACGCAATTATGCACCAATGGAACGGTGGATGGAGTTTTACGAATCAATGGACTCAAAGACGATTAATAATTGAATTTTCTTGTGATGAGAACATGCCAGAACCAGAACCATGCAATGATGCAATCAGTGGTTTTGAATTTTTGGGAAATTACAACAATAGCAATTACTTTTTATCAACTACAAAATCAAGACCTCTTGCTGCGCAAAATCAGGCGGAACAAAATGGTGGCTATTTGACTTCTATTTCTGATCAAGCGGAAAACGATTTTCTTTACCAAGAAATTTCAGAGATGGTTTGGATCGGATTGAATGATGAAAATTCTGAAGGCCAGGTTAATTGGCTGAATGGAGAAAGTGTCGGCTACTCTAATTATGACATTTGTACTTTCTGCTCTGATAACAATGCCAGCAATGACTTTGTAATCATGCATCCATGGGATGGTGGTTGGAGTTGGACTTCTCATTGGAGTGAGAGAAAATTTATTATGGAAGTCCCATGTGAGGAGGACAATGGAGATCCAATTTTAAGTCTTGCTTGTCCTACAAATATTAATGTTACCCCTACTGAAGAAGGAGATGTTTTTGTATCCTGGAATTTACCGAATTATTCTACTACTTGTACTTTTGGCGGTTTAAGACTTACTTCTAGTCAAACTGGCAATTCAGCTTTTTTTGAACAGGGAAATAGTTATGTTATATCTTATGAAGCTAGGGACAATTGTTTAAATGTAGAAACATGTTCCTTTACAATCAATGTAGGAACGTATGATGATGATGGAGGAAATCCAGGTACAATGGTTCCTTATACAGCGAATGATCAAGTAACTCCTTATACTGGATTATTTAGACCAGGTTCCAACTTAGGATACAATCCACCTTGGACAGATGAGCAATTGGGAAGCCTTGCAGCTGGAGATCCACAAGAAGGAATTTTAGGTGCAGGAGCAAAAACGATAAGGCCAGCTTTGTATGATTTTCTTACTGCTACGGGTTTAGGTTATGACTTTAGGTTGCCTACCTTTCAGCATTATGAAAATCTGGGTTTGGATGATTTGACAATGATTGTTGGTTTTCCAGCTGAGTGGCATAGAGACTTAACGGATTATTGTGGAGATGGAAACAATTCTGCCATGTTTAGAAATTTATATACTGACATATGGGATGATGGCACAGATGGAACACCTTATAATGATGATAATTTTTATGCGGCATATTTGTATGAAGTTGTAACAAGATATAATGACCAAGTCAAATTTTGGGAGATATGGAATGAGCCAGGGTTTGATTATGCAGGAGTAGGTTGGAGAGAGCCGGGTGATCCTGCGGGAAATTGGTGGGACAGAAATCCTAGTCCATGTGAAAATATATTAAGAGCACCGATTCAACATTATATTAGAACTTTAAGAATTAGTTGGGAAATCATAAAAACAGTTGCTCCAGAGGATTATGTTGCTGTTGCTGGAGTAGGTTATGCAAGTTTTTTAGATGCTGTCTTGAGAAACACAGATAATCCGATAGACGGAACAGTGACAGATGAATATCCATATGGAGGTGGTGCTTATTTTGATGTAATGGGTTTTCATTCTTACCCTGACATCGATGGTTCAGTAAGGGAATTTGATCCAAATACAGGAGCACAAGTCTATACTAGAAACTCTGATGTTGCGGCGCAAGGACTTGTGAAGCGAAAGACGACTTGGGATAATGTATTGAGAAGCAGAGGTTATGGTACAATATATCCAGAAAAGGAATGGATCATGACTGAATTTAATGTTCCAAGAAAAGCATTCAAAGCCGATGCAATGACGGGAGGTACTTTGTTGCAGGTAAATTATGTTACCAAGGCAATGGTTACAGCCATGAAAAATGACGTACGTCAAATGCACATTTATAATCTAGGAGATGCGACTACAGAAAATGCTGCGACCAATGAATTTGACAACCTAGGATTGTTTAAAAAACTATCTGGAACTGTGCCGGGTACAGAAGTTTATAATTCTGAAGCCTATGCTTACAAAACTACTTCAGATGTTTTATATGGAAGCACTTATGACCCTGTACAGACTGGGCAAATGAATCTCCCCTCGACAATTGATGGAGGGGCTTTCAGATATAGCAATGGAAATTATGTCTATGTGATTTGGGCAAAAGCCACCATTGATCAAAATGAGTTTGCTTCAGCTAGTTATAGCTTTCCTGCAGGTTTTGGTTTGAACCAATTGTACAAAAGAATTTGGGATCATGTTATAACAAATCAAACTGTAGCCGTTCTTCCAAACAATATAAATTTGACAAGTACACCTGTTTTCTTATCTGAAACTGTTGATTTCAGTCCATTTAGCGGTAGGAAGGAACAGGTAGATGTGAAATACCTTAATGTCAATGAGATTTATCCAAACCCAGCAATTGATGAAATTTTCTTTATGATACAATCAAAAACTGCTGGAAATCACAGCATTGAAATATTTGATCTCCAAGGAAATTTAATGGAACAGAGTACGCAATACTTTGACAGTGGATTGTCGAAGAAGAGATTTAATATCAGTGCTTATCCAGCAGGAATGTATTTTATGATTATAAAAGATTCTGAACTGGGAATTGCGAAAACGAAATTTGCAAAGATTAGGGACTAATACATAGATAAATGCAATGAAGTGATTTAAAAACCTCCTATTTTTCAAAAGTAGGAGGTTTTTATTTTGCAGTCTAAGAATAAATACAAAATAGCTATCGTTTTAAAAAAAATTAAAAAAATGCCCTAAAATGCTAACCTAACAATACATTCTACGTACCAATAGTGTATTTCTCTTTTTTGTAAAAAAGAGTTATCAAAAAGAGACTGCATTTTACTAATTTCTTTTTGAGCATCTTACAAAATGATAATGAGGAGTTTTTGAAATTAAAAGCTCCAGATACATAACCAAAACTTTGTATGAAACACATAGTAATTTTTATTATTAGCCTAACTAGCGTCTGTTTTCCTTCTAGCTTGCAGTCGCAACAGAATGAGTTGTATATAGAATACAATGAAGCCCTAAAGCGTGGAAATTATTTTTTTGAAAAACAGTTGTTTGGGCAATCTCAGATGGAATTCAAAAAGATAATTTCTGATGACAAGCAAGTTAATGATCCAGAATGGAGGCAGTTGATGATGCAAGCAGAATTAAATTATGCACGTGCAGCAGTTCGTTTAGAGGATCAAGACAGCGAAAGGTTGATATTGGCATTCGTAGAAAAATATTCCCCTGAACCATTGGTTGTCGATGCTATTATGGAAGCCGCTGACTATTTTTATAATAATGAGGACTATGAAAATTCTTTGACCTTCTATAATCTTGTTAATATAAACCAAGTAGATAAAGATCTACAAAGCGAATTGACATTCAAAAAAGGCTACTCTTTATTTGTAAGAAAACACTTTAAAGAATCATTGAGTTATTTTGTCAGTCTGACAGAAACCACGGATAGGTACTACTACCCTTCTAATTATTATACAGGATTAAATTATTACTTCTTAAAGGATTATGAATCTTCTATTAAGAATTTTAATCGAGTTGAGAAATCAAAAACCTACAAAGATCATATCCCATACTATTTAGCTCAAATTTATTTTACAGAAGGAAGATATCAAGAAACGATAGATTACATCAAGCCGAGATTGAAAGACAAATCTATTAAAAAACAAAAAGACTTAGAACATCTACTTGGGAAGTCATACTTTGAATTGGAAGATTACAAAAACTCTTTAACTTATTTAGAAAGTTATGCTTCTCAAACCGAGAAGATGACCAAAGAAGAATTTTATCAAACAGGTTTTGTTCAATATAAAAATGGAAAGTTTAAAAAAGCCATTGCAAATTTTGATGAGCTGAGTAAATTGAATACGGCTTTGGGGCAAAATGCTCAATTCATACTTGGTGATTGTTATTTAAAAACTGGTCAAAAAGCTTTTGCCAAAAACGCATTTTTGGATTGTAGCAAAAAGGAATTTGACAAAGAAACAAAGGATGAAGCATATTGGAATTATGCCAAGTTGTCTTATGAACTTAAATATGATGAGCAAGCTTTAAAGAGTTTACAGAGTATCCCTACAAGTTCAAAACATCATGGGGAGGCGCAAACTTATTTAAGCAATATATTCTTAAACACAAGTGACTATGCAAAGGCTATTGAGATATTAGATAAACTAAAGGGGCGGTCTACTAATTTAGAAAACACTTTACAAAAAGTAAGTTATGCGAGAGCCCTCCAATTGTATAATGAAGGAAGTTTAGAAGAAGCCAAGGCATTATTTACAAAGTCTCTGACGCATGGAACGGATACTAAAACTAAAGCGCTGACAAACTTTAGGTTGGCGGACATTGCTTACGAGAGCAAAGATTACAACAGCAGCAAGGTTCATCTGCAGCATTTCATATCTGATGCTACAGTAGTTTCAAACTTGCCGGAAGATGCTTCTATCTATATGGGCCATTACAATCTCGGTTATGCATCTTTAAAGAATCTTGATTATCAATCTTCTTTGAATCATTTTGAAAAAGCATTTGAAGGAATAGGGAGCCAACGGAACAGTATTAGAAACCCCTATGTAAAAAATCAAATTTACATAGATGCTGTACAAAAAGCTGGAGATTCTGCTTTTAAGTTAAATCAGTATGATAAAGCGAATAGATATTACGATTTGGTAATTAATCAAGAGAAGGGAGATGTTTCATATGCTCTTTTACAAAAATCAATGGTTCAAGGTTTGAAAGGAGATTTGGCGGGGAAGAATAGAAGCCTTGAGAACTTGATCACAAAATATCCGAAGTCTGCTTATGTGGATGATGCTTTATTCCAGATTGGAGTAAATCTACAAGAGCAAGGCGAATTAGTGCAGGCTCAAACACCTTTAGAGAAAATTATAGATGCTCATCCAGAATCGAATTTGTACAATCAAACCTTGTTAAAACTAGGTCTATTAAATTATAATTTAGAAGATTTTGATTCTTCAATTGCTTATTACAAAAAAGTTTTCCAACATAACCCAGATGAAGTGGAAGCGCAAGCAGCACTTTCTGCTTTAGAAGAAATTTATGTCAAGGACCTAGGTAGGCCTAGAGATTATTTTAAGTTTAAAGAAAGTATCCCAGGTCTACAAGTTGATGATGAAGAAAGGGAGTCATTGAATTTCAAAACAGCAGAAGTGGCGTATGAGAATGCACAATACGAGAAAGCCATAAAATTTTATCAAGAATATCTTCTTCAGTATCCTAATGGAAAATATAGCTTGACTGCTAATTATGATCTAGGAGAATCTTATGCTTCTTTGAATATGTTTCCAGAATCTTTAATGCAATACGAGAAGGTTGTTGCCAAAGGCCAATCTAAATATTACTTAAAAGCTTTAGAAAAAGCGTCTTTAATAGCGTATAACTTTGAAGAAGATTTCAACAAATCTTTTAGATACTACAAATCTTTTGAAGAATTGGCTGATAGTCCGGAAAAGAAATTGCAGGCTCAAATCGGCATGTTAGAATCTGCTTACCGCGTTAAAAATTCTTCAGCTGTATTTTTGACAGCAAAGAAAATAGAAGAAAATAATTTGGCGCAAGCGGATGAAAAATCTATTGCTGCCTTCTATCGAGCAAAAGTTGCCTTTGACAATTTGGATTACAATCAAGCTTTAGAAGGATTTAATAAGAGCTTAAAGCATGTTAAAACTGGGAAAATTGCAGCGGAGTCCAGGTATCAGATTGCCTATATTTACTACTTAGAAGAGGAATATGAAATCTCCAAAGGAATCTGCTATAACACCCATAAAGAATCCGCTGGACAATCTTACTGGATTGCTAAGAGTGCGCTACTCCTTTCAGATATATTGGTAAAAGAAGGTGATTTGTTAAATGCCAAAGTAACTCTTGAAGCGATAGTGGAAAGTAGTAGTAAGTTGGCGGATGATGTTGTGCTTGAAGCAAAACAAAAATTAGTAAAGCTTCAAGCTAAAATAGAATCTTCTTCTAAGATTGATTTAGGAGATGCAAAAGAAGAACTTGAATTAGAATCAGAACCAGAACAAAACAAAAATTAACAAAAGAAGTCATTTATATATAAATCACTTCACAGATATTTCCTTGTATGAAAAATTATAAATTTCTCTTAACGATACTCTTAAGTTTTGGATTGTCAATCTTTCTCCAAGCTCAGGAAGAGCTAGAACAAGAAGAGGTCAAAGTAATCAAAAACTTTGAAGCTCAACTCTTGGAATCAGAACGATTAAAGGTAATGGCTTCTTTGCCGGCTGTAGACACTTTGAATCGTGCTGTAAGCTATGATGTGCCTTCAAAGGTTTTGGATTTAAAGTATGGTCCTCCACAAATAAAGCCGATAGCCATGCGTAGGGATGAGTTGCCAGAAGTATTCTCCTCCTATTTGAAGGCGGGAATGGGCAATTTTAATGCTTATTATGGAGAGGCTTCGCATCATAGACAAGTAAATAATAACTTAAGTCTGGGCGGGCACGCTATGTATCAAAGAGCAGACAACAAGAAAGTAGAAAACCAAAGCTTTGCGGATACACATATTGATCTCAATGGGCAATATACTTTGAGTCCAAATTCGCATATAAATGCTGATTTAGGTTTCAAGGATGAGGTCCGTCATTTCTTTGGGTACAACAATGAATTGAATGAATTTTCAAGAGAAGATGTGAGACAACGTTTTCAAACCATAGCTGGTGAAGCTACTTATATAAACACGACCAATGATAATCTTGGCATTGAACTAGAAGGTCTTTTAGGATATAGTAGGAAGTCAGACTATTTTGATAACAGAGAAAATTCATATGATATTGAGTTATCAGCTAAAAAATTGGTTCAAAATAAACATGCTGTAAAGTTAAGCCTAATTAGTGATTTGAATAATTTTCAAGATTCAGTAGTTCAAAAATTGAACAATTTTAATATTAGACCGGAAGTCATATTTCATGCTGACAAATTTAGTGTTCAGGTCGGATCAAATCTTGTCTTTTCAAAAGACAATTTCAATGCTCTTCCATTTATTCATGCTGCCGCGAATATCGTCTCTAATCAACTTGTCGCCTTTGCAGGATGGAATAGTAATATTCAAGAAAACACTTTTCACAGCCTTACAAACTATAATCCCTTTTTGGTATCTACTCCAGAAATTTTCAATTCAAAGTTTCATGACTTTTATGGAGGATTGAAAGGAAGCATTAAAGGCGTGAATTACACAGGAAAAATAGGCTATAAAGAGATAGACAATATACCGCTGTTTTTATCTAGTAATGCAGACAGTTTACAATTTGATGTAATCAGAGATTCTGCAAGCATCGTTTATATTGAAGGTATTTTAGATTTTACTTTGTTCAAGAAATTGACATTTATTTCTACAGTTTCACAAAAAATATACACGGTTGAGAATGAAGCGAAGGCTTGGCACCTACCCTCTTTTGAGCTTAATCTGACGGCGAGATATAAAATGCTAAAAGATAAAATGTTTTTAAAGGGTGAATTCTTTTCAGCCAATGGTGTGCCATTTTTAAATACAAATAATGAAGTGGACCACTTGAACACCTTGCTTGAACTAAATCTTGGTGTAGAATATTGGGTCTTGCCTAATGTAGGCATTTACTTTGACGCAAATAATTTATTTAATAATAAGAGACAACGCTGGGATGGTTATGCAAATTATGGTATAAACTTTTTGGGTGGCGTTGTTGCGAAGTTCTGAAGCATATAAGAACATTTAAGAGGAATTACATTTAAGGGCAGATAAGAAGAAATGCAATTAAATTTTTATAAGAGGAAACCCTTTCCATTAAATTTTGGAAAGGGTTTCTTACTATTTACTATAAATTTATTGTATACTTGTAAAGTTGTATAATTCCAAATGAATACATAATCAACTCTATTCAACTTTCCTGATAATTCAATCTATTCACATAGTGGCTGCCAGAGCTTATATAAATGACTTAGTTCATTTATTGCATTAAAGTAAGGCAATCCACCAAAAACGAACACATGATTTTATAACTTAAAAAACTGTCAAATGAAAACATTAATGATTCTAACAGCATTTCTTTTATGTGGTACGGGCATCCATGCCCAAACTGATTGCCAAGCCTATATGCCCATTCAAGAAGGGAGCAAATGGGAAATTTCTAGTTATTCAAAAAAAGACAAACTAACAAGTAGAGTTGAACATGAATTGATAGAAAAAGTGATCAATGGCAATGAGATCTTATTTATCTTAAAATCTATTGCCTTTGATGAAAAGGGTGAGGAGATTTTTAGTAATACATCAGAGTCAAAATGTATCAATGGCTCCTTTAAAATAGATATGTCTGCTAAAATAGATCCAATACTTTTGGAAAGCTATAAAGATATGGACATGCATATTGACGCATCTGATTATACAATGCCAAAACATGATGAACCTGTTGGAACAAATTTAGAAGATGCTTATGTGAAAATCACCATTGAGACTCCAATACTTTTAGCCATGACCATTAATATAAGTGAACGTAAAATAGAGAAGAAAGAAAAAATGACTTGCCCCGCAGGTACTTTTGATTGTATCCAATTATCCCAAAAAGTTGCTTTAAAAATGGGAATCAATATAGAAGCATATTCTAAAGAATGGTACGCTGAAGATATTGGTATGGTGCGTTCAGAATCCTATACTAAGAATGGTAAATTAACGGGATATAGTCTTTTGACTAAATTGAATTAAACCATAAAAGAGCATAAAATAATTATATCAGAAGAGGACATATAAGGATATTCAAAAAAGAATAAGTCTATTGCTGACCTTGGTCGACAGTAGACTTATTCCTTTTTTTTTGCCAATAAAAATTAGAGGAATTAATACTTATTCGATTAAGAGCATCTTCATTACTTGACCCTTAGTAGTTTTGACCACAATAGAATAAATTCCAGCAGGATACGCAGAAGTATTTAATTGACAATCAGTAGATGCTACTGTTTTTTGTTGGACAAGTTTACTTGTAGCATCGTATAATAGTACCTCTTGTATTTGGTCATCCAAATGAATTCAGCTCATATTCTGTACCCAGTGTTTACACACTGGCTATAATAATGTCACGCCTCTGGGTTTTTGGGCTTACTTCTGAATACCCCTGATTTAGCTTTACGGGAAAAAGCAACAAGATTCTATTTTAAAACCTGAATGATATATTCCTTCCTTATCGCAGCAATAGGTGTATTTAAATAATTGTCGTAATTTGAAAACGGCCAAGGTTTGTTCATTCGTTTTGCTCTAAATATAACTTTAGGAATAACTACCAATAATCTAAATATATTTTTGACCACATGACCAAAACTGTACTTTCTAGATAATTCAAATGCGCTTACATCCCT
>CALIIW010000209.1 GCA_938018185.1 uncultured Saprospiraceae bacterium | reverse complement strand
TGTAATTGATTACTTTTTTATCATCATTCTCATTCAATAGCATATCATTTGATTTATTACATTCATTTCTATGCTTTGCTAGAGAAAATTTCTTGCCAAAATTGAGTAATTCTGTTAAGTGTATTGTTAGGAGGATGAGATAGCCCTATTTGAGTGTGTAAAAAATTGGAAAGCCATTAAATAATGAACAAATGACGGGTATTTGGACGCAAATGTATTGTTTTGGTTTTTGAGTTCGTATTTATTAGGAAGTGCGGTTATAGCGCTTGAAAATGTGGATTTCTCCACTCATTTTTCGCCTTCGGAATACTCGGTCGAAATTAATCCTTGCCAACAAAATTTGATTTCTCGACTCCGCCGGCGTTTTGACATCTAGGACAACTTTGATCTTTCAATTTATTGTCATCCCGACTGGAGCGCAGCGGAACGGAGGGATCAATCTTCAACTCTTTCTTAAATTTCGACCGGAGCGCAGTGGAGTGGAGAAATATTACACTTTCTTCATGAAAGTAATTATCAAATGACAAATCCACTTCGTTTTCTATGGTTATTCCTAATTTAGAAAAAGATTTTTTTGATAAACAGTAACTTATGCAGACAACATACATGCATTAGGTGGGCGTGATATGCTAATTGAAACAGATTTCTCCACTTGTAACAATTTTCATAAATCAAGCACCTCGCTGCTCTTCCTTCTCATCATAATCCCCAAGTTCAAGCTTAGCCTTTCTTGCCTTTTTCGCTTCATTGTTACTTTCATAAATACAGTATGCTTCATACTTAGCCGGATCTTGATCTTGCCAAATGTCCTTTCCAATATTGCATAAAACGACTAATTCATTGTAGAGCTTATTCCCTTGCTGAGTTCTAAACTCTACAGAAATGTCTCTATCAGAGACTTTATCTTGTTGGATGTTCATAGCTGTTTCAAAAGCCTGGTGTGCGTCGACCACTTTTTGGATGCTCTTGTCATTTACGCCTACCTCTACTAAGAAATCAAGCTGAGCTCTTGCCACTCTTACAACTCTTCTACCACAAAAAAGCAGCTGGGCATCGCTCATGTCACCCATTTTTGAGCTACCGAATTTTCGATAACGGCCAGACCTATTATTATACTTGATAGCGACTCTTGTCATGATACTTCTAATGGCAGATTTGAGCTTATCAGCAGCCTGCGACTTTTTTTCCGTTAAGACCATTTGATCTCCAACCATTTCGTCATCATCGGGTAGCTTAGAGAATTTATCTATCATGGATTTAAAAACAAGCAATTTTTCCTTGGTATAGCCATACTCTTCAAATTTAGCAATATCACGTTTGGCATATCTCAAACGATCCATGCATTGCACATAAAGATCAGCATCTGGAAAGTTGTAAATTCTATTTTCAACCTGCTTCTTTTTCATAGGAAATTATAAATGGTTAGGATGCAAAATAGGATGTACGTAGGGAAAAACAAAATGTTTGATAAGAAAAATATATTTTACTCATATGGGATTTTCCTGCTTTGTTTTTTTGGTCTGGAAAAAAGGAATGGACATTGGGTAATGTATAAGTAGAGCTATTTAATTAAATGTTTTGTTATTGGGCAGGACAAGCTTTTAACAAAATTAATTCTTACTCAGATAATATTTTCTTGTTTGGATTGGTGCGTTTATTTCAAGCTTGAATTAGGAAAAGCGCAAATACCTATGAATTTGTATATTCAAAACTAAGCCTTCTTATTTAAATTGCTCTTATTAGCATAAAAACACCTCACTTTTTTCCCTATTCTAATTTTCTAGTGTTATTTTCCCATTCTAAAACAACTATTAATATGAGATCGATTTTTACAATAGCACTAGCCTTGTCTTTTGGTGTAATTTTAAATGCACAGATAACTTATGAATCGCAAATGATGCCTCCATTGGAAAAGAAGGCAAGCATCGTATTTGATGCGGAGCAGATGGACCTTGCACCAAATTGGCATGTTTTAGAAGCACCAGAACCTAATGGAGGTTCTTATGCCGTTTATTTAGCTCAGCTTAAAGAAGATCTTGCAAAGAAATATCCAAAGAAAAATATCGCAGGATCGACTCCTAGATCTGCAGCTGAACCACCAATAGTAACTCGTGCCTTATGGGGAAATACGGTTACAACCGGGACTCCTTTAGATAATCACATTGCAGTCAATAGAGACGAGCAAATTGTTACGGTTATCAATTCGGATATTACTGTGAAAGATTCAGGTGGCGTAACACGGTCATCTAAATCCCTAGAAGCTTTTGTAGAACCTCTAGGTAATTTCAACAACGTTTTTGATCCTAGAATTAACTACGATCCTATTGCAGATAAATATTACATGGCTATTTTGCAAGGAAATAGATCTACCAATACCAACATCATTTTGGCTTTCACAGAAACAAATGATGCTACCGGTATTTGGCATTTATACTTGCTCCCTGGAAATCCATTTGACAATGGTACTTGGTCAGATTATCCAATGATTACTTTTACTGATTCTGAATATTTCTTAACAATGAATTCAATCAGAGACGACGAACCTTGGGAGACGGGATTTGAAGAAACTTTAATTTATCAGTTTAATAAAGACGAAGCGTCTCAAGGACAGCCTTTGAATATGAAAATGTGGAATGGCGTTGCGCTCGATGGAAGAAATATCAGAAACTTGCATCCAGTAAAATCTGCTACAGGTGAGCCAGGAGATAATGTTTACTTTCTTTCAAATAGAAATTTTGATGCTGTAAATGACTCGATTTTCATTTTGGAATTAAATGGTAGACATGACGACCCTAATACAACTTTAGACATCCAAGTTCATAAAACAGATACCCCTTATCGTACGCCACCAAATGCAGCGCAATCTTTCGGTTTTTTACAAACTAACGACGCAAGGGTTTTGGATTCTTATTTGTTGAATGATCAAATCGAATTTGTTGGGAACACCATGGATCCAATGAATAATAAAGCTGGCATCTATCATGGAACAATCTGGAATGTAACTGGCAACAGAAACATAACAGGAAACATACTTTCTTCAGCTGAAGAGGAATACGGCTATCCATCGATTTCTTATTGTGGAATAGATGCTGAGGATACAGATGCGATTATTAACTTTAGCCATACTTCTGAAACAAGAAATCCAGGCTTTTCTGTTTTATACTTTGATAATGAAAGAAGTTATTCTCCTTTAGTAACCATAAAAGAGGGAACTAATTACATCGATATGTTAAACCAAGAAGTTGAAAGATGGGGAGACTATTCTGGTAACCAAAGAAATTATGCAGAGCCTGGGGAGGCATGGGTCTCTGCATCGTATGGTGCATCTGGAAAAAGAAATGGTACTTGGCTGGGAGAAGTTTTAAGACCCGGACCAGATGTAGCAACACAGGATATTGAAAAAATTGTCGAAACAAAAACATTTCCCAATCCAACCGCGGATAGATTTAAAGTTACAATTGATGCAATGGACATAGATCACATGCATTTATTCCTTACTAACATAAATGGAGAAGTGGTGCATACTTTCTTAAATAATAGACCAAAGAAAACAGGCTTGATTGAATTTTCATTTGACACGCACCCATTACCAGCAGGAACATATATTTTGCATATAGAAACAGATCACAAAAATGTAGGCACAGAAAAGATTGTTGTCACGAAATAGGATCGTTAAATCCTACTTCAATAAAAATGATGCGGAAATTATCAAAGCACAATACAATGCTTAAGGCTAAGAAACACCTATTCAAAAAAGCAAAATAAAAATTATTGTGCCTATTGTGTTAAACTATTGTACCTATGTGGTAAAAAAAACTGACAACAAACAACCTTCAACTAAAAGAATGAATAAAGAACAACTTGAACCACTACGATTTCCCGAAGGACGTTTCATTGCTCCCGAATCCTACACCCAAGAAGTATTAAGCGAAGCAACAGAAACCATCGCCAACTTCCCTTCAAATATCCGAGCCTTAGTCAAAGGACTCAGCAATCAAGAATTGGCTTGGATATATAGACCCGAAGGTTGGAACATCAGACAAGTAGTCCATCACTGTGCTGATAGCCACATGAATGCTTTTATCAGATTTAAACTTGCATTGACTGAAACCAATCCTACGATAAAATCTTACGAACAAGGACTATGGGCAGAGCTTGGAGAATCAGATGATTTCCCGCTTGAACCTTCTTTGCAAATTATCGATGGCTTGCATGCAAGATTTGCGGCGCTGCTAAAGAGTATGGATGGATCAGACTATAAAAAAACTTTTCATCATCCCGAAAGAGATAAAACTCTGAGCCTAGAAATGAATGCCTGTCTTTATGCCTGGCATTGCAAACATCATCTTGGACATATTAAAAACGCGATTGAAAATAAAGGAAGCTTTTAGAACATTCGAATAACCGAACATTCAAACATGCGAACTTTCAAACAAACTAACTAACATCTAACATCTAACATCTAACATCTAACAACTGACATCTGACATCTGACATCTGACATCCGACATCTAACATCTAACACTTATGAAATACAACCTAATCTTCCTAATCCTTCTGATATTTCAACAGCTTGCTACAGCCCAAAACAACAAACCTTTGGTCTCAATAAATGAAATACTTTTAGACGAACAAGCAAAGCAAATAAACATCAAATACGATGTTGAAGACACAGACAATACCATGGTAGATGTCCATGTTTTGTATTCCTCAAACGCAGGTCAAGATTACAAGAAGATTGAAAATGCATCTGGCGATTTTGGTGCAGCGATTCAAGTAGGAACTGGTTTGGAAATAAACTGGACATATACTGATGAGCTTAGTGGCGATGGAGACTATATGTTTAAAGTTGTGGCTGATGATAAGGAAAGTTATGACATTGAAGAAATTATAAATCAAGTAGATCAAACCATGTTAATGGAAGATATGCTAAAAGTTGTCGGAGAAAGAAATAGAGCCAATCCGGCACATTTGAATGAAGTGAAGGCTCTGTTTGATATGGAATTTGAAAGTAGTGGGATTGAATTAGAAAAACAAACTTGGTCTGTTGGCACTTATGAAGCAACGAATTTTATTGGCACGCAGAAAGGACTTCTTGAGGCTGATAAAATTTATATCAATGACGCTCACTACGATACAGTCGTTGGTTCACCAGGAGCAGATGATAATGGCTCTGGAACGGTGGGTGTTTTAGCAGCTCTTAAAATTCTTAGTCAATATGATTTTGAAAAGACGATCAAGTTTATCTTCTTTGACATGGAAGAGGATGGACTAGTGGGAAGTATAAATTATGTAAGCAATATTGCTGCACCGCAATCATTAAATATCCAAGGCGTTTTCAATTATGAAATGATTGGTTTTTATACGGATGAAGCTGGAACTCAAAGTCTTCCAGCAGGTTTTGAACTATTATTTCCGGATGCCTACCAAGCTTTTATCGATGGTGGCTCGAGAGGAAATTTTATAACCAACGTTGCCAATGTAAATTCAAACCCGTTGAAAAACACTTTTGATGAAATGGCTGCTCAATATGTTCCAGAATTAAGAGTCATCAGCTTTGCAGCCATTGGAAATTCTGAAATTGCACCTGATTTGAGAAGATCAGATCATACGCCATTTTGGGAAGCTTCTTATCAGGCATTAATGCTCACAGATGGTGCGAATTTTAGAAATGCAAACTATCACGAAGATTCTGATACGGAAGAAACCATCGATTATGACTTTATGGCAAACGTGATAAAAGCAACGATTGCGAGTATTGCACATTTAGCAGTACCAATTCATGCCGGATTTGATGAAGATGTTTTAAGTATCAATACAAGCAATACGCAAGTATTAAAAGCGGACAAAATACTTATTTATCCAACTTTATTAAATGAATCCTCTAAGTCAATTACAATAAACTTAGAAGAGCATGATATTGTATTTAATACAATAAGCTTCTTTGACATTAATGGAAAACTTATATTTGAAAAATCGATACGAAATAATTCCAATTTTGAATTGGAAATTCCTAACTTAGAAACTGGCCTTTATTTGGTAAGATTATCAAATGAAGCCGACAGTCTTACCAAGTACATTGTCAAACAATAAAAATTGTTTAATCCATAAAATTTGGTTTTTAATCTAAAGAATTCTTAAAACCATTCAATCTTTTATTGATTTGAGTAAGAAGTCATTTATGCACTTCAACATTATAAATCTAAAAACTTAAAAATGAAAAAACCTTTTTTACCTCTAAGTTTGATTTTATTATGCACACTTTTGTTTGTTGGGAATACAGCTCATGCCCAAAAGAAATCTAAAACAAAAAAGAAAGCAAAACAAGCTATGCAAATTCAAACTCAAACTAAACTCCCAGATTTAATTGACAGAGAAATCTTCTTTGGCGATCCTGAAATATCAAGAGGAAGAATTTCTCCCGACGGGAAATACTTTTCTTTCGTAAAACCTTATAAGGATATAAGAAACATTTGGGTAAAAGGTATTGACGAACCATTTGAAAATGCAAAGCCAATCACTGCTGACGAAAACCGTCCAATACCTAATTACTTTTGGTCAAGAGACTCAAAGTACATTTTGTTTGTCCAAGACAAGGGGGGGGATGAAAATTTTCATGTTTATGCGGTAGACGTTGCGGGATTTAGTTCTTCCAAAGACAAAAACAAAATACCTGAATCTAAGGCATTGACTTCAGGGGAAAATGTAAGAGCAGCTATCTACAGAGTACCAAAGACAAATCCTGATATTATGTATGTTGGGCTAAATGATAGAGATCCAGCATATCATGATTTATATGAAGTGCAAATTTCTACTGGAAATAAAAAACTTCTAGTAGAGAATACTGAAAAGATTTCAGGCTGGGTGTATGACAATGAAGATAAAATAAGATTGGCTTCAAGAGCGACCGATGATGGTGGTTCAGAAATACTGAGGGTTGATAACGGAAAGTTTACACAGATCTATAAAACCACTAGCGAAGAGACTGCTTACAATTTAAGATTTACACCTGACAATAAAAAAGCTTACTTGGTCAGTAACAAAGGAGATCTGGATTTAATGAATTTAATGCTTATGGATCCAATGACTGGTGCAACAGAAATAGTAGAATCAGATCCCAAAAATGAAGTTGACTTTGGTGGGGCATTTTTCTCTGGCCAAACAAACGAACTGATTGCTACTTTTTACAATTCTGATAAGGTAAGAGGATATTTTAAAGACAAGACATTTGAGGCAGATTATAATTTCTTGCAATCAAAATTCCCTGGTTCTGAAGTAGATTTTGGTTCTTCTACAAGCGATGAAAACCTTTGGACTGTTTCTATAAATACAGATACAGATCCTGGGGCGATTTATTTATTTAATAGGAAAGAAAGGACAGTTGATTTTGTTTATCGTGGACGACCAGATTTACCAATAGAATCTTTGGCTAAGATGACGCCAGTTTCTTATAAGTCTTCTGACGGAATGAAAATTCCAGCATATTTGACTTTGCCAAAAGGTGTAGAAGCAAAAAATCTTCCTGCCATCATGTATGTACATGGAGGACCTTGGGCAAGAGATTCTTGGGGCTTTGATGCCTTCTCCCAATTTTGGGCAAACAGAGGCTATGCAGTTTTGCAGCCAAACTTTAGATCTTCTACTGGCTATGGCAAGGCATTTTTAAATGCAGGAAATGGTGAATGGGGACAATTGATGCAAGATGATATCACTTGGGGAACCAAGTACTTAATAGAGCAAGGAATCGCAGACCCAGATAAAATCGCTGTCTTTGGTGGTTCTTATGGAGGCTACGTAGCATTGGCAGGGGTAACATTTACACCAGACACTTATGCTGCTTCTATTTCAATAGTAGGCCCTTCAAACTTGCTGACACTTTTAGAATCCATCCCTCCATATTGGGAAGCATTTAGAAAGACGATGTACTTAAGAATGGCAGATCCTAATACAGAAGAAGGAATGGCTTTGTTGAAAAAACAGTCTCCATTATTTTCAGCAAATAAGATTAAGACTCCTTTGATGGTTGTGCAAGGTGCCAATGATCCAAGAGTGAAACAAGCAGAGTCAGACCAGATTGTGGTAGCCATGCGAGATTTAGGTTTACCAGTAGAGTATCTTGTAGCTGAAGATGAAGGACATGGGTTTAGAAAGCCGATCAATAACATGGCTTTTGTGGCTTCCGCCGAAAAATTCTTCGCGACACACCTTGGTGGAAGATACCAAAAAGAAATGCCTGCCGATGTAGCTGCTAAATTAAAAGAACTTACAATGGATATCTCAAAAGTTACCTTGCCAAAAGCTTTGGACATGGGTAGCATTGACGACTCAAAGAATAAGCCGATGATGAAAGTTAATTCTATGGGTGTATATGAATACAAAGCACATTTTGACATCGGTGGCAATAAAATGCCCATGGATGGGGTACGAACAATAACAGAAGATGGTAACACAATCATTGTTAAAGATCTTGCTAAAACAGCAATGGGTGATATTTCTGATGAATGTGTTTTCAACAAAGAAACATATCAGCCAATCAGTAGAAAAACCTCTCAAGGACCTGCCACAATGGCTATACAGCACAATGATGGAAAAATCAGTGGTGTAATGGCTATGAACGGAAAGGAAATGCCGATAGATGTTAACTTAAAAGAAGACATTTTCGGAGACGGAGGAACACTTGAATTGACCATCGCTTCTTTGCCTTTAGAAAAAGGATTCAAAACAGTTTACAAAGTATTCAATATCCAAACTCAAAAGATTGATGTAAAATCTCTAGAAGTTACTGGTACTGAAATGGTCAAAACAGCAGCTGGAGATTTTGATACTTTTGTCGTTGACATCAAAGCTGCCGACGGGTCTCCTGGAAATACCACATACTGGATTGCACAAAAAGAAAGGATAACAATTAAAAACAAATCTGTCATTCCGGAAATGAATGGCGCCATCTATATGTCTGAATTATCGAAGATGGAAACCATCTCTGCAGGCAAATAAACACAAATTCGAAGCTGGGCGGTCTTGTCACCGTCCAGTTTTTTTTGCACGCCGTGCTAGCCGCGCACCGCTCTTGCGAAGTCTCCAGACTTCGCAAAAAGTATTAATCGCGCTTTCCTGTCTGTACTAGGATTTTTAGGATTAAAGGATTATGGGATTTTTTTGAATGTTCGATTTCCCTTCCGTTCAGATGTCCTAAGATTTATTTTCCGTTTCCATAAATGTTTCGGAAGCTCTCATCTCTTCTAGGCTTTTCTTAAAGCTTCAGAAACATAGTTTGCGTCCCAGCTCCTCAACTTCTCTGTTCGATTGTTTGGTTATTCGATTAATCGTTTGTTCATAATACCTCTGCATCTTCCAAGCCAATATAAAACCTTACCAAATTCCAAGGAATCGTCGGGTCTTCTCTAATCGGAATATCATACAGCGCACTTATCGCTAAAATCAAAGACTCATGCCCCCTAAGAGACTGCCAATAAAAAACTATATGGCTTGTTTTAGACGAGTTCTGAGTGCAGAGAAATACAAGAAAATAGATATGGCAGACTTGAGAAATGCGCTTTAAAAACATCATCCGTTGGAATAATGAAACTAAAAGCCTATATTGTATGTTGTACCATAGTGGTACATGTAATAAAATAAATAATTATGTTAATAATAAGCAGCCGAGAATTTAGGCAGAATCAAAGAATGTACTTTGAGAAAGCAGATAAAGGAGAACAAATAATAGTCCAGCGCGGAAAGGATAAATCCTATGCTTTGACACCGATAGGAGAAGATGATATCTATTTTAATGAGAAGATGGTAAAACGAATCAAGAAAAGTGCTAAACAAGCAAGGGATGGCAAATACATAGAAATAAGTTCATCAGCAGAAATTAAAGACCTGCTAGGTTTATGAGTTATAAATTAAGAATAACATCAATTGCGTTAAAAGATATACAGAGACATAAGAAATCAGGAAATAAAAAGATACTCGAAAAGATATCCATCTTATTAGAAGAATTGAAAGAGCATCCAAAAACAGGTACAGGCCAACCAGAAAAATTAAAACACGACTTAGAAGGATTTTACTCAAGAAGAATCAATAAAAAACATCGGTTGATTTATGAAATAGAGGAGGAGATAATTACCGTTATTGTTGTAAGTGCTTACTCGCATTACGGGGATAAATAGAATCAAAAAAAGTATGTCTTTGAAAACGCAGTTAGATGGTGTGAGGAATCTGCTTTATTCCCTGCCAGCTGGCGCACCAAGCCAGCTCATTGCACGCTGCTATCAATCGCCTTTCATCATGTCTGTACTAGGATTTTTTGGATTCGTAGGATTCTAGGATTTTCTATTTCTTTTTAAAGAAATGTTTCGGAAGCTCTCATCGCTTCTAGGCTTTTCTTAAGGCTTCAGAAACATAGTTAGCGTCCTGTTTGGATGCTTGAATGCTTGAATGTTCCCCAACTCCTGTGTTCGGTTGTTCGATTTATCGCCTTTCCTGTCTGTACTAGGATTTTTTGGATTAAAGGATTATGGGATTTTTTTGAATGTTGAATTTTTCTTCTGTTTGATTATCCTTTCGAATGCTCCCCAATTCTCTGTTCGATTGTTTGGTTATTCGATTAATCGTATGTTCAAATCTCCTCAAGCCCTTCTCGCAAATCCTCAATCAATACATCCGCCTCTTCCAAACCAATATAAAACCTTACCAAGTTCCAAGGAATCGTCGGATTCTCTCTACCCGGAATATCATACAGCGCACTAATCGGCAAGATCAAAGATTCATGGCCGCCCCAAGAAACCGCTAGCAAAAAGCGTTTCAACTTATTGAAGAAGCGTTCCATGTCAGCCTTCGTCTCCGCTTTAAACGAAGCGGTAAAAAAACCAGCACAGCCTCGCATTTGGCTGCAAGCCAAATCATACTGAGGAAAAGATGCATCCATTGGAAATAATACCTTTTCAGTTTTTGGATGTGCTTTCAGAAATTCTATCACCTTGAGTGCACTCTTGTAACTGCGCTCCATACGAAGAGGAAGGGTGCGCATGCCACGTATGATAAGACTCGCATTATTTGGAGAAATGATCATCCCTAGAGTCATAAACTCCGACTTGAATATTTTCTGAACCATCGCTTTCGTAGAACATAAAATACCATTCACCACATCCGAGTGACCATTGATAAATTTCGTTCCTGAATGCACAACTATATCGATCCCATGCATGATGGGATTTTGGTAGTATGGAGAACAATAAGAGTTATCTATGATACTCACCAAACCATTCGCCTTCGCAATTGCCGCGCAAGCTTTAAGATCTTGCAACTCAAAAGTCAAACTGTTGGGACTTTCCAAATAAAGTACTTTGGTATTATCCTGAATTGCATCTTCGATCGCTTGAAGATCTCGTCCATCTACAAAAGTATGCGACACCCCAAAGCGACTCAAAAAATTGACCAGCAACTT
>CALIIW010000208.1 GCA_938018185.1 uncultured Saprospiraceae bacterium | reverse complement strand
AGGAGGAAGCACTTTGATCGGAATCAGTAATGGTTTGGAAAATTTAAGTGGCGTCTTTATAGCAATAGGAATTTGTTTTTTAGGCTTTGGTGCCTACCAATATTGGAAGCTAAAACATCAAAAAAATAATGATGCCATTCTATTGTCAACAATAAGTTGTCCTGAATGTAGTTACGAAACGGAAGAAACCATGCCTACGGATGCTTGTCAGTTTTTTTATGAATGTAAAAATTGTAAAAATATTTTAAAGCCCAAGATAGGCGATTGTTGTGTCTATTGTAGTTTTGGGACAGTGGCCTGTCCACCTATACAATTGGGAGAAGATTGTTGTTAATTATTTTTATCTAACAGTTTTGGATATTTATGACTCAAATCAGTTTCTTTTTATCAATTGGAATCAATGTTCACAGAAAGAAAAGTATCACTATCCTTTTATTAATTTGTCTATTTACCTTTTTATGGAGGGCGCTTAGTCTTTAATTCAATTGATTAACTGCTTCTAATTAAAAACAATGAAATTTGTAATAGTTAAGTTCATTATATTATTTGTTGTAGTGATAACATTCACATCTTGCAAAAAGGATCTTCCTCTTCAACAAGCTATACTTCAAAAAATTATTTTTCAAAATTTTAATAACAAATTCATTCTTGATGATTTAAAACCCATTATTTTTTATGATCAATGGGCCAAAAATAAAACTAAGAATGTAAAGCATGGATCTGGTAAAATCTTAATAATTCCTCCAGCTCCATCATTTGATACTATTGTTTACAGTTTAGATTTTTTTGATGAATTAAAAGAGATTGGGGTTTTAACTATAAACGAATCAAAAGAATTTAAAAAGAAAATAAGGTTTCAAGAATATAACAAGTTGAGGAAAGTAAATCAAGACTTACTTTCAAAATATGGAATCATAACAAGTGGTGACTTGAAAAAGGAAATGTTGGATCATTATCATTTATCAGAGCCAATGATTAATAAAGAAATGAACTTAGTTGTTTTATCGGTGGATGAAAATAAAGTTGGGAGCAGTAAAGGAATGAGATATGTCTTCCAATTGATAGATGGAATATGGGTGAAAAAATATGAAAAGTTATACCGGATTAATTAGAGAATGTCAGATAAAACTTAATCCATTAAAAAGCAACTTTTGATACTTGTGTAATTTAAATTCTTTACCTCGTTTATAACGGAAAGGGCTGGAAAACCATGTATTCCTCGAAAGCCATTTGTCATGATTTTAAAAAAAAATCACGCCAAATGAATCAGCTCATTTCTTGTACCCAGTGTTTACACACTGGGCTAGAATAATGTCACGCCTCTGGCGTTTTTGCCTTACTTTTGAATACCCCTTATTAGGTGTTTAAACTAAATTTTTATTAAAAATGCAGTATAAGGACAAGGCCCTATACTGCATTTTAATATACGCATCTGAATCAATCGCTACTTATATCTCCCCAGCCACCGATTCATTAATATTTACAATGTGATCCCCAATTCTTTCTAAATTGGAAAATAGATTGGTGAAGACCATTGCTGAATTAATATTATAATCACTCTTGCTAAGGTTGTCTTGATTGAATCTACGCATCAAGTTTCTTTGAACATTAATTTCTTCTTCTAAATTATACGCAACACCCAAGGTTGCATTATCATAAGTTTGAAGATTCAAATTCGCATTCATTTCTTGGAAAGCTCTGTCTACAATTTCAAATAGTTCATTGAGCAAATTTCTTTGTTCAGGAGTGAAGTAAATCTTGCGATTCATTTTATCTTCAACAGTTTTTGATATTTGATAGAAGATATCTCCAATTCTTTCCATATCGTTGCAGATATTAAAGAATGATCTTAGACGCACGGAAGTCTTGTGCGTCATTTGCTGGTCAGAAAGATTAGTTATGTATTCTGTAATTTCCTCTTCAAATTTATCCGTGATGTCTTCGTACTTTTTCAATTTCGCAATCAAACTAAGACTTTCTTTTTGGTCAGTAGAGTTGATTAGGTCTTTAGAAAAATCAAGCATCCTTGTTGTTATTTCTCCATATCGTGCTACTTCTTTTTGAAGTTCTACTGTTGCAAGTTCAGGAGTTCTATTGGTAGTAGTTATAAATTTCAGAGTCTCTATGGCTTCTTCTCCTGCTTTTTGTGGTACCGATTTTACGGCCATTTTGACCAGCCAAGGAACAAATGCTAGAAGCAAGAGAACATTAGTTAAATTGAAGAAAGTGTGAAAGGCTGATAAGGCGATCGGCATCGACACCGCACTTGTATACGGATCATCGATTCCAAACAATGATTGGGCAACTGTTGACAATACAGGTAAGATAACTGGTAGTAAAATTACCATCCAAGCCACACCAATTATGTTAAATATAGAGTGAATTCTAGCCGATCTCTTTGCATTCGTATTTCCAACCATAGAAGCTAATTCTGCAGTAATGGTCGTTCCGATGTTTTCACCTAGAATCATAGCAGCTGCAACTTCAAAAGGTAATATTCCTTGGGCACAAAGTGTAAGGGTTATTGCCATGGCAGCAGAAGATGATTGAACAATTATAGTAACTAAGGTTCCTACAAAAACAAAAAATAATCTGGATAAAAATCCCCATTCCGTAAAATTAGAAAGGAAGTTTAATACCTCAGCATTATTTTTTAAATCTGGAACAGCGTTTTTCAAATAACTTAATCCTAAGAATAAGATGGCAAAGCCAATTAGGAATTCTCCCCAATGTTTTAACTTTCCTTTTCCACCTAATAGTAATGGTACTCCAATGGCAAAAAGAGGTATGGAGTAAGCAGACAACTTTAATTTAAAGCCTAATAAAGAAACAATCCATCCTGTAATGGTCGTTCCGATATTTGCCCCCATCATAACACCTGCTGATTCAACTAGTGTTAGCAAACCTGCATTTACGAATGAAACTGTCATTACAGTTGTTGCAGAGGAAGATTGAACCAAAGCTGTTATTAAGAAACCTGTAAATACTCCTAAGTACCGATTCTTCGTCATTGTACGCAAGATGTTTCTCATTTGAGAGCCAGCCGCTCGCTGAATACCATCACTCATTAGTTTCATCCCGTAAATAAAGAATGCCAATGCACCTACTATCTGTACGGCATCCCAAAATCCAAAACTAATACCTTCGCTTTTTTCAGAACCTGCAAATACAGATACAGAACTAATTATAATGAAGGATACGATTATTAATAATTTTAGAAATCTTGATTTCATTGATCTATTTTTATGTGTTGTTTTTACTTATTAAAAATGAAAATCTATTTGCAATCTATAAAATAGATCATCCTCAGATGTTTCTATCGCTCGATAGGTCAGATCTGTTTGGACCTTAAGTTTATGTCCTACAATATATTTTGAAAGTCCAATAGTATATTGGGTTTCTGGTGAAGCAACTAGCTCTTCTGGTTTAATATCTGTCCATCTCATGGCTAGCTCAAAGTTATTTTCAAACATGTAACCAAGTGCTACATTAACACCGGAGCCTGTGTAGTAGGTCCCAACAAGTGTTTCGTTATCATACACTTCTGGAGAGCCATCAGCTCTTCTATCGGCAAATTCTGCCATCAAAGACCAATTCTGAAATTTAAACATCATATCGATGGACAAGGTAGATAAATCCTTACCCAATGCGTCTCCGTTTGAATCAAATAAAAAGCTACCTTTTTGGCCTCGAGTCCTACCTGCCTTAATATTCTTTTCATATGCCACAGCAAAGGCTAATTTCGGTTCTTCTTCATATTTTATGGCCGAGCCTAGATAAGCGCCCTTTTTCGATGAAAATGCTCCAAAAGGGTATAGCTCTACTTTTGCAGCATAAGCTCTTCCGCCCATATTTGCACTGGTTAGGTTTTTTCCCTCTCCAGAAGCAACAGATACAGATTCTTCTATTATAAAGTTTGAGCCAACTTTATGCTTATTCAACAACATTATTCCAACATCACGATCCAAGGTATACCTAGAATTAAGTCTTGAACGATCTACAAATTGTAGGTTTCCAGAAGAAATAACTCGCTCTCTATTACCTAACATTTTACCTTGTCCAGCCCAAATACTCAATCCTTTATAAAAATTCCATTTAAGACTTGCGTCTAGGATGATATTGGCTGCATTACTATATAAATCACTGTCTCCGCCACCATTATCTCTGTTAGACAAGGCTAATTCGGCTTTATATGTAAATTTTGGAGACAAAGCCCAACCACTAAACTTAAGTCTTGAACGCCTGATCATGGTAGATGATTGATGATCTTCTAAAGAAGAAAATTCATCATCTTTCATATTCCAAGAACTTTGATATAGTGTCTGGAAACGAAAACCTAATTTCAAGGAAAAGGTAGAATCTTGAGCCATAACTTGAATGCCTTTGCCGAAACTCGGGACTTTGGCTTGAGAAAATAGGACCTCACAATTAAAGAAAAGAACTAAAATTGTTAGAAATAAATAACTAATTCGCATTTGTATATTTTGTATTAAATTATGTGCGAACATAATTAACCCAATGTTAACTCAGTGTTAAGTTTTTATGCACGGGCAAAAATGAGGGAAATATGATGAAGATTAAAGCTACTATAAAGGCAACAAATAACCATGTATTAATGGGTATGTGATTGATAAATAAGGACTTAGCCTAAATTACCTCCATAATATAGCGAGATTGGATATTACTGTTAAATTTTTGAATAATCTTTCTCTACAACTGGATCTTTCAGTTTGACAATTACTTTTCCAACTGTTCTGCCAGATTCCACATAGGAATGTGCTTCAGCCATTTCTTCAAAGTCGAATACTTTGGATATATGTGGTTTTATAACCAAATCATCCAACATCTTTCTGACAGCATGCATGTCCTCCCCATTTGATTGAACCATGTGAAAGGAAAGATTTACTCCTCGTTCTTTAGCCAAAGCTTGAATCTCTTCCGAGAAATCAGGGGAAGGGATAGAAACAACATGCCCACCTTTCTTAACAATCTTTATTGAGTTAAGCAAAATATCGCCATTGAACATATCAAAGACAAAATCAAGGTCGGACAACTCATCTTGAAATTTTTTCTCCGTGTAATCAATATGTTCATCCGCCTTTAAAGACATTACAAAGTCTTTATTTTTGCCGGAGCAAGTGGTGATCACATGGGCGCCCATAGATTTAGCTATTTGAATGGCATAGTGCCCAACGCCTCCAGAGCCTGCATGGATTAATACTCTATCATTAGGTTTAATCTTATCTCTTAAGACCTGATAGGCAGTTAAAGCCGCAAGATTTGTAGCCGCAGCTTTTTCAAAAGAAATATGATGTGGGATTCTAGCCAAATGATCTTGAGATGCAATAACATATTCTGCGTACGCATTACCTGCACCAACAAAATTGACCATTCCGAATACTCTGTGTCCAATTAAAAATTTATACACATCTATACCAGCTTCAACAATTTTTCCAGAGATGTCCCATCCCAAGATGGCTGGTCGTTCCTTCCCACAGATATTATCCAAAAGAGTTTCATTACTTCTGACTTTGCAATCTACAGGATTGATACAAATGGTATCAACCTCAATTAAAACTTCATTTGCCTTAACCTCAGGTTTGTCAATTTCTGTGTAAATTAAATTTTCTACACCGCCTGTTTTTTCTAAAATGATTGCACGCATATGCTTATTAATGTTTCTACTTTGATATTCAGAATGCTAAAATATAAAACATTTTTATTTGCCAAGCAAATAATCCATTTCAACCTCTATTAACTTTGCAGCTGTTCTTACATTATAATACTGAGATTGAGCATTTAGAAGGTTGAGTTGAGCCTGTCTAAACTCTACTGAAGTCTGCTGTCCATTGTCATAAAGCGACTTCACAAGTTCAAAGTTTTCTTTATTGCTTTGGATGTTTTGATTTTCAATGCTAAGCGTTAATAAATTATTTTGATATGAATTCCACAATCTATTAAGTTGTGTGAAGAGTTCATTTTCTTTATTTTTTAAATCTATTAAGGCCGTTTGTTGATCAATTGTAGCAAGCTGTTCTTGAACTTTTCGTTGACCACCATCAAGGATATCCCAGTTTGCACTGAGACCGAGGTTTAGGCCATTCGTTCTATTTAAATCTAATTGAGACCTTGGGGAGTTCTTTTGATAATTTAAATTATAAGCTCCATTTGCAAGAATCTGTGGAGAATTAAGTTTATTCGCTAAATTTAAATCATAGTCAACTAATTCCAAATTCTTTTTCAAGGAAATCAATTCTGTGTTTGACTCCAGCAATTTAGATTGTAAGTCAGCAATGTTAGAAGATTGATACTCAAGCGTAAATGTTGTATCAACAACATAATCTGTATCCTTTTTTAATGTCAGCTGATTCAATTGCCATTTAAAATTTTCAATATCATTGTTGAGAGTAATAATGTTTAAACTGTCTCTGACTACGTCAACTTTTGCATTACTTACATCTACCCGATTTACTTTCCCATATTCATAATAAGTTTTTGCTCTTTTAGATCTTTCTTTGGAGATTTCCAAAGTACCTTGGAGCAAGTCCACATTTAACATTGCTTGAACAATGCTGTAGTATATCTGTGAAGCATTGAAACCCAATACCTGATTGATATTATCTAATTGCAACTTAGCTAAGTCTAAGCTTGACAGATTTTTTTCATTCCTTAACTTTCGCTGGCCTCCGTCATAAAGCAAGTAGGAAGAACCAATACCCACATTCCCATTGTAAGCTTGAATGTTTTGAATATTCAGATCTGGAAAATTAAAATTGTACACAGCTTTAATTCCATTCAAATTATAAGCTATTCCAGCATTAATATTTAATGTGGGCATGTAGCCTCTATTGTATTTTGAAGTAAGTACTTCAGCAGCTGTTATATTTTGACGCGCGGCTTGTAAGTCATAATTGTTTGCCTCAACAGCCGAAAGTACTTCATCTATACTTAAAACAGATTGAGCTGTAAGCAAATTACTCATTTGAGACAAACAAAGAAGACCGAGTACTAGTATAAAGATTCTACTCATAATCAAATTCTTTTAGGTTTTCTTGCTCTTGATAAGCGCCTTCTAATTCGTGACGTAGCGGTTTCTTTCCGTTGTAAAACCAGGACCAAAGAAATTTTATATCATTCGCTAAATAAAGCATCAATGGTAATAAATAAAGTGTCAAGAAAGTGGCGATGCCAATTCCATAAGCAATAGAGATGGCCATTGGAATCAAGAATTGGGCTTGAAAGCTGGTCTCAAAAATCAAAGGAGCCAATCCAGCTATGGTCGTTAGAGAAGTTAAGAATATGGCTCTAAATCTGGATAGTCCAGCAGTATATATTGCTTTCTCAAAGGTATAGCCTTGTTTGATAAATGAATTGTATTTCACAATCAAAACCAGTCCATCATTGACCATAATACCAATCAATGCAATGATCCCTAAAAATGATAAGATGTTAATTGGAAAGTTGTGAAATTCATGTCCCCAAGCGACACCGATCAAACTAAAAGGAACCATCAATAAGATTAATAGCGGTTGGATGTAAGACCTAAATGTAAAGGCTATGACTCCATAAATTAACATTAAGATAATCGGTGCGACTTTTTTAGCGGAAGACTGAAACTTAGAGGCTTCTCTATTTTGACCTTCGTACAAAGGAGACACCGTTGGATATTTTGTCAACAATGTTGTCATAAAACCTGCTTTCAAATTATCTAGAATATCTGGCGCACTGTCTTTGTTATCTACCAAATCTGCTGATACTTCAATTTCTCTTCTACCATTTAGGTGATTGATCGCGACTTCACCTCTTTCAATTTGATAGGAAGCAATCTCACTCAGAGGAACTCTTGAACCATTTGGTGCTACGACTTCCATATTGTCTAGATCATTGATGCTATTCCGACCTTCGCTTTCATACCTCACATATACTCGTATCTCATCCCGACCTCTCTGGAAACGCTGGGCTTGTCGACCAAAGAATCCGGATCGAACCTGAGAGATCAAACCTTCTAAAGTAAAACCTAGCATGTAGGCATTTGGCTTTAGTTTCAATTTAACTTCTTTGATCCCTTTAGGATCATTATCACTAATGTCTTTTAGTTGAGTTAAGGAGCTCAGCTTTTCTTTTAATTCTGCTTTGGCCGCTTTTAATTCTGGAATATTGTTACCGGTCAAAGAAATTGATATCGGTCTACCACCAAAATTTGTATTGGCTCCAAAGGTCAATTGCTCAACCCCAGGTACAGAACCTACACGTTCTCTAATATTGTTAGAAATGTCATTTGCTGATAAAGTACGCTGTTCGCCAGGAAGTAGGTTTATGGTAATACTAGCATTTGAAGAACCAGGTCCAATTCTCCTTTGTGTATTTTTCACTACCTCTGCAGATCCAGGGTTTTGTTCTGTAAGTTCCGCAGAAGATTTCCAAACATCATTTTCAATGGATTCAATGATCTCGTTTGTTATCCGTTCATTCGTGCCCTGTGGCATTTTCAAGTTCACTTGAATGACATCAGAAGCGATGGAAGGGAAGAAGGTAAATCTTATGACACCTCCTTGCATGGCTCCGATTGTAATCATAAATAATGCTATCGGTATGGCGAAACCAAAAATTCGATTATTAATGACAAACCTTAATGAAGGCGCATACAATTTATCTCTGATCCATTTTAAAAAGCGATCACCATATCTGTTAATCATAAAACTACTACCGCCTTTTTTCAATGCATTGGAATGCGCCAAATGTGCAGGCAAAATTATAAGTGCTTCAATTAAAGAAATACCTAAGGTCAATACAACCACTGAAGCGACCTCTCCAAAAAAGTCACCAACTCTAGAGTCTAAAAAGAAGAAGGTAGAAAAGGCTAAAATTGTTGTTAAGATAGCAGATATGATGGCTGGCAGTACATCCATTGTGCCGTCGATGGCCGCTTGGATGGGCGATTTGCCTTTTTCATATTCATTATAGATATTTTCAGCAATCACAATTCCATCATCTACAAGAATACCAATGACAATGATCATTGCAAACAAAGACAATACATTTATAGTGACGCCAAAATAGGGGGCAAAAATAAACATTCCCAAAAAAGAAATAGGCAATCCAAAGGCAACCCATAAAGCTAGGGTAGGCTTTAGAAAAATGGATAGCAAGAGTAAAACCAGAAAAATTCCAATCATCCCGTTTTCCCTTAATAACTCTGTTCTTTGTTTTAAGGTAATGGAAGAATCTCTACTGACATTGAGTTGAGCATTCGCAGAGGCAGCATTAAATTTTTTCATATAAGCGCTAGCCGCATCTGCATTGGCTATAAGGTCTTCACTATTTGTGGCTGAGACATTGAAAGAAATTGCGGGATCTCCATTGAAGTACAATCGATTTGGATTCTCTTCCCAGCGATCTTTAATAGTAGCCACATCTTTTAAGTAGATGATATTGCCAGACGCATCAGCTCTTAAGACTATGTTCTCAAAATTAATAGCATCATAATATTTGTTATTCGCACGAATCAGGAATTCTTCTTGCTCTGTTTTAATCGAACCACCAGTCGACAATAAGTTGGTTTGAGAGACTGCTGCTGCCACTTGGTTAAAAGTAAGATCGTAGGCTTTGAGTTCTTGGTCTTTTACAGCAATTTCAATTTCTTCATTAGGGAAACCACTCAAGTCCAGTTGTGAAATACCAGGAATGGCTCTTATGTCATCTTCTATTTCACGAGCAATTTTCTTAAGCGTTTTAAGATCCATGTCTTTACCACTCAAGGTAAAGCTGATGGCTTGTTGAATGTTTTCTCTTTTGGAAACAACTGGAGGTTCCATGGCAGAAGGAAAGTTTGGGACTCGATCGACTGCATTTTTTACATCAGCAAGAACGACATCTATGTCAAAGCCTTTCATTGTTTCCACCGTAATGGTTGCAGCATTCTCAGAGGAAATAGAAGTTACACGATCGATGCCAACCAATCCTTTCAGATTGTCTTCTATCTTAAGTACGATGCCTTCTTCTATCTCATTTGGAGCTGCACCAAAATAACTAATTTGGATGTTTATGGTATCCGTTGGTACCAAGGGGAAAAAAGAAGATTTCATATTCCCAAGTCCCAAATATCCAAAGACAAAAAATGCCATGATGAGCACATTTGTAGCAACTGGGTATTTTATAAAAAAAGCGATAAAGTTTCTCATAGACGTTTATTCGCTTAGGTTTATAGGGTTAACTTTCATGCCTTCATAGGCACCAGAGACAGGTTTTTGTATTAGCCAAGCACCGGCATCTACACCAGTTACAAAAACAGTTTTGTCAGCTACATGCATAACCTTGACTTCCTGTTTTTGCAAAAGACTGTCCGCAACCAAGAATACATATTTCTCATCTATCAGCAAGTTTCTGCCTATTTCTGCTACGTCTTTCAAATCGACGGTAGATATCTCAGCTTGGAGGAACATTCCTTCTCTTAAGTCTTTTCCACTTACTTGAACAATTGCAACAGCAGACTGAGATTGCGGGTCGATGACTTTATTAATTCGAGCAATCTTTCCCTTCCAACTTTGAGTTCTATCACCATTCGAAAGCGTTACGGATTTTCCAACTTTTATAAGCTTAAGCTCAGAAGGATTTATTTTAACTTCTAATTCATAAACTGATGGATCGATAAATGTTCCCAGCTTTTGTCCAGCATTAATCATAGCGCCTTTGTCAACAAGATTATCTCTTAAGATGCCCGCATATGGCGCTCTAATTTGATAATAGGATGCTTGAACCTCTTGTGCTTTGATGTTATAATATTGAGTAACAATGTTTTTACCATTGATGAATGCCTTTTCTCTATTTGAACTGGTTTGTGGTAATTCTTTTAGGATTCGATTTACATCGAAAGATTGAACATAATTGTTCCATTTATCAAATGCTTCCGCATAATCAAATTTGAGATCTCCCAGAATTGTGGTAATGCTTTGAAGCAACTGTGCACGAGAGGCCCTTAAATTGGCCAAGTACTCCGCGTTATCTATAGATACAAAAACATCGCCTTCATTAAAATAGACACCTGCTCTAAATGGCCTGTCCCCATCTTTAAAGACACCTTGTGTTCTACTTACAATGTCTATTTTGTTTTTGGCTGAAAGCGTTCCATTGGATTGTATAGCAACTGAAGAATTTGTTAACTCAACAGGTGCGTATATAACAGAAGTGACCTTTTTTTCATTTTTCTGTTGAGGCGCTTTCTTACTGCCTTTTAGAATCCCAGAATAATGAAAAGCTCCTGCTAGGAAGATTAGTCCTAAAATGGACGAAATGATGCGTTGTCGTAGGCGCGGGTGTTTGTCGGACATTGTATTTGGCGTATTAAATTATTTGTTATGTTAAGACAAGGTATGAAAACAAGTAGAATACTCAAATGTTTCGATATTTGATAAACAAAAATAGAAAAGATTTGTAGGACAATGCCCCTAGAACTAAGCTAATTTGCAAAGGCATTCCCTAGGTAATTTAGAAATAATGGATGTATCCCTTTTTTTTGGACTAAACTCCACAGATCATCCACAACAACATCGTAAATGAAAACCCAGACAAAGCCAAGATTGCTGTCATCATGGACCAACTTTGAAAGGTTTCTTTCTCGGAAATCCCTAAATATTGACTGACCAACCAAAATCCACTGTCATTCACATGAGACAGAATAGAAGCTCCTGAAGCAATAGCTATTACGAATAATGCCCCACTGAATGAACCCATATTTACACCTTCCAATAATGGAGCAGTCATTCCAGCAGCCGTAATCATGGCCACAGTTGCAGAACCTTGGATTACGCGAATCAGCACTGCTGCCAAAAAAGCAAATACTATAACTGGGATACCCAATTCTAACATGGATTCTGCGAGCATTTTACCCGTGCCAGTATCAATCAGTATTTGTTTAAAAACACCTCCAGCTCCAGTGAGCAAAATGATAACACCAGCAGGTGCCATAGATTTAGTAGATATTTTAAAAAGTTCTTCCCGTGAAATGCCTCGCTTAATTCCTAGCAAATACCAAGCAATTAAATTAGCTAGGATCAATGCTACAAAAGGATGTCCAATTAATTGGACTATATCCAACATTTTTTTTGGAATGGAATCTATAAAAAAAGGAGATCCAAGAATGGTATTTAACAATATTAAAAAGATAGGAATTCCAATGATGGAGAGAATAAGCCAAGGATTTGGGAATTCGGTCGTTTCGTCTTTAGTTTCTTCTAAATTAGGTGCTTCTACATGGATTTTTTTGGAAATGTATTTTCCAAAAATAAGTCCAGAAAAAATTGCTGTTGGAATACCTACTAAAAAGCCGGCGAGTATTACCCAACCTAAAGAAGCTCCGATAATTTCTGCAACAGCAATTGGGCCTGGAGTAGGAGGAATGAATGCATGGGTTATTGCTAATCCTGCTAGAAGAGGTATGGCATAAAGTAACAGGGACTTTTTTGTTTTCCGCTGCAAGGCATAAATCACTGGTACCAAAATGATAAAAGCTACATCAAAAAATACTGGAATGGCAACAAAGAATCCAGTCAACATCAAGGCAGCTGGAGCATTCTTTTCTCCAAAACCTGTCAATAGTTTTTGAGCAATGGCTTGTGCACCTCCAGAATGCTCTAGTATTGCACCGAACATTGCACCCAAACCCACTACGGTGGCTACAAAACCAAGCGTTCCACCCATGCCGTTCTTAATGGACCCTATGATAGCATCTGGTGGCATGCCTGCAATGAGACCCACTGTGATGCTCGCTATTAACAAGGAGATAAAAGCTTGTAATCGTAGTATTAAAATTAAAGCAAGTAAAAGTCCAATTCCGATAAAAACTGCCGCCAAAAGTTGAAATTCAATCATAAGTTAGACCAATTTGTATGATAAGTCGTCTCAGAATTATCGTCGGTTCTATGATAACGATGTGCTCCAAAAAAATCGCGTTGAGCTTGGATGATATTCGCAGTAGATTGCCCATTTGTAGAAGCATACCAATAATTTATAGCAGCAGAAAAACAAGGAGTCGCCTGTCTTGATTGCAGGCCCAAATGTAGAACTTCAGTAAGTGCCTCCAAACTTTTTATTACATTAGGAAGTATGTCAGCATCGTTTAAAATATTTTTACTTGTTTTTAGCACTGGTACTAAGTCTTCCATCAAGCTTGAGCGGATGATGCAACCATTGGTCCAAATTCTTGCAATTTCAGACAAGTTTAATTCCCACTTGTATGCTGTGGAAGCAGCCTGTATTAATTCAAATCCTTGTTGATGATTAATCAACCTTGCAAATTCGTATGCTTTTTTTAAGATTTCATGATCCATGTCATGCGTAGATCTAGGTTCATGTATTTTGTGTATTGCTTCATTTTCTATTCTGTTCTTTTTAAAAGAGGAAGTATATCGAGCAAATAGGGCGGCTGTCATCATGCTTGATGGAATGCCCAACTCTGCAGCTGCAATGCTTGTCCATGAGCCTGTACCTTTGTTACCTGCTTTGTCTAAAATTTTATCAATTAGCCAATCTTCCCCTTCCTTTGTTTTTAGAATTTTGATCGTAATTTCCAAAAGGTAACTACTTAAGCCTGTTTCCATCCATGATTGATATACTTGTGCAATTTCATCTGGAGTTTTTCCAGAGCCATACCTCATTAGGCCATAACATTCTGCGATCAACTGCATTTCTGCATATTCCATTCCATTGTGTACCATTTTTACAAAATGACCTGCACCATCTTTGCCAATATATGTACAACAAGTTTTTCCCTCAGAATCTTTCGCTGCAATTACTTCTAAATAAGGTTTTACAAGTTTGTATGCTTCAACCGATCCACTGGGCATAATTGAGGGACCATTTCTTGCACCTACTTCTCCTCCCGAAATACCCGTTCCAATAAAATGAATTTGTTTTTCTTTAAGAAAATCGATTCTTCGTTTTGTATCTTTATAATGTGAATTTCCACCATCGATTAAGACATCTCCTTCTGATAAATAAGGAATCATTTCATTGATTAATTCATCCAAGGCTGCTCCTGCTTTTACCATGAGCAAAATGCTTCTAGGTTGACTTAGTGATGAAACAAATAGGGCTAAATCTTCAAAGCCTAAGGCATTTTCTAATAGTTTTTGCTCCTGGATGAATTTTTCTGCCACTTTTTCTTCAACTCCTTCTACCTGTCTGTTGTAAAGGGATAAATTAATCCCATTTTCTGCAAGATTTAGGCTTAGGTTTTTGCCCATAACTCCCAATCCTATTAGTCCAAATTCTCTGCGTTCTTTCATTTTTAGTTTCTTGATTATCTCTTCTATGATTGTTCCTGGATTATTTCTAATCGAGATTGTTATAGCACTTTTAGGTCTTTCTAAGCTGTCAAATTGAGATTGCAACAAAGAAGCGGGCATAAAATGGGAGCTTCGATTTTTTAAACGATTTAAAATTAAGGCTATGTCACCGTCTAAAAAAATCCATTTTACTTCCGACTCGATCTTATTCGATAAAACCTCTCGGTATGATTCTTTCAAAGCTGAGCACGCAATAACCGCTCCTTTATTTTGCAGTTCTTTTATCGCAAGTTTGTTCAAAAGTTTTAACCAGGGTTTACGATCTGTTTCGTTCAATGGACTGCCTGCAGACATTTTTTGGATGTTTGCATCTGGATGAAAATCATCTCCATCAAAGAAGGGAAGCTGAAGTGCCTCGCTTAATTTATTGCCTATTGTTGATTTCCCGCTTCCAGAAACCCCCATTATGTAAAGTATCTTCTTCACTTATTACTATATTATCTGAAAATGCAATTTACTTTAAATTTTTTATGCAATTAAAATTAGGAGCTTATATGTTAAATTAGGCTATGAGATATTCAGTTGAAATGTATTGCAATTGTTTATGTGGTTATTTGTTGATTTCTTTATGATAATCTTAGAAAATTTATAAACAAATACACGAATTACCAATTCTTCTTAAGTAAATTGGAAGTTATTGTAGTTATAATTTACAATCGGTGTACAATGCTAAATACTTGCCTAAAATTATTTAATGTCAGTTTATTTCATAATCTTAGTCTTCTAAAACTATCAACTATCAACTATCAACCAACAAAAGATGGAAAACATTTTAGATGATTTACAAGAAGAAAATAAGTTCGGTCAGCAAGAAAGACACGGTTGTGTAACCGCTTGGTTAATTTTGATGATTGTAGCAAATATTATTTCTGCCATATCGTACTTTTTTTTGGGAGATGCAATTGTTGCTTTGCTGCCAAGTCAGCCTCCTTTAATTATGTTGTTAGCCATTGGCTTTCTTGCTATTATAAATGTCGTTTTTGCTGTAATGTTATTTCAATGGAAGAAAATAGGTTTTTATGGCTTTGTAGTAACTTCAATTCTGGCTTTTGGCTTGAATATATTTATGGGAATTGGTATGTCTCAATCTCTTCCAGGTCTTCTTGGGTTTGTTCTTCTATATGCAATTTTTCAAATTAAAAATAAAGCAGGCAAATCAGCTTGGGAAAATTTATCTTAAGCTGAAGAATTTAAAGAGAATTAATTGAATTGTGAATTTGGAAGGCTTGATTATTTTGTAGACTTAAAGTCTACTATAACTAAGGTAGCATAGGTATTATTTATTCAAATATTGTTTAATAGTTTAAACCTCCAACTTATCTACAATAAATGCTTCTGCATTTTTCATGTGTTCCATTCTTTTTTCATCAGACATTTTGTTGTAGGTATGCACCAGCATTGACAACCTAGGATTCTTTAAAAAGAAGGACTGATGTGTTCCCATAAAACACCAAAACAATCCATCCCATGTCTTTTGCCAGTCGCCATTAGGGTAGTTACTCATCTTCTTAATATAGTTTGAGCCGCTGATGTAAGGCTTAGTCGCAAAGGTACCTCCATCAGCAAATTGACTCATTCCGTAAACATTTGGAACCATAACCCAGTCATAGGCATCAATGAATAATTCCATAAACCAGCGATAGACTTCATCAGGATCAAATTCACAAAGCAACATAAAATTACCTAGGACCATGAGTCGTTCAATGTGGTGACAATAGCTAGTCTTAAGCGTACGTTTTATAAGCTCATCAACTGGGGGGATTCCAGTTGTTCCATCATAAAAACAACTAGGTATTTTTCTTTTAAAATTCCAGAAATTCTGAGTTCTGGAATAAGATCCTTTACACTCATACATGCCTCTTATGAATTCTCTCCATCCAATGATTTGTCTGACAAAACCTTCTGTCGAGTTGATTGGTACATTTTCACTTTTTGCAAAGGCAATGCTATGCTGAACAATATCAAGTGGAAGCAAAAGTCCCGTATTGATTAAGGGGGAAAGTACACTATGATTTAAAAAGCTTTGATCTTTGACAATAGCGTCTTCATAAGGGCCAAATTCAAAGAAGCGGTAATCTAAAAATTGTTGAAACCATTTTTCTGATTCTTCATGAGTAATCGGATAGATTCTTTCTCTTGATAATTCTCCAAGATTCTTTGGGAAATAGGTTTGGGTGTATTTGATTGCCTCCTCCCAATATTTGGAAGATTCCGGAAAGTGAATTACAGGAGGAATTTTTCCTCTTGGATATTTTTTTCTATTATCACTATCAAAAGTCCATTTGCCACCAACAGGTTCGTTATTCTCTAATAGTAATCCTAACTTTTTTCGTTGTTGCTTGTAAAAAGTAGTTTGAAAAAATGACTTTTTATCGCTTCTGAAAAAGCCACTTAGATCTTCTTTTGTATTTATAAACTGTGGACTAGGAAAAATATTTAAATTGATATCTCTCGCTACTAATTTTATTCTTTTCTCAAGCCAATTGTCAGTAGGGTCAATAATATTAATTTCAGTGATGTTTTGTTTTTCAATTTCTTCTCTAAAATTTCTAATATCTGATAAGCTTTCATCAGAATTAATGTATTGGCATTTCAGTTTTTTGCTTTTTAGATATGCCTCGTAATATTTCATAGATGCTCTATGAAAGGCAATTTTTTGCTTGTGAAAGTTAAATTGTTTGAAGAATAAATGTTCTTCGATAAGATAGCTTTTCTTACCATTGCTTAATAAAGGACTCTCTTTAAAAAGTTGATGTGGAAATATTAGATTGATGCTTTTCCCCATTGATGTTTAATTGTTTTAAGTATTTGTTCTTGTGAAGGCGAAAAGATTAAGTTAGTCTTATTTTATACCTCTGCTTTTCTTTCTTCTTTTGTTTCTTGTATGAAGGGAAACGATCCTTTTGTTTTCTTCTATTACCAAAGGATCATTTCGATGACCCCATATTTTATCTCTAGCTATTCTTCCACTTGTTTCTATGTCTACAACTGGCATTGGATAGTCCAAGTCAATCCCATTGAATGCCTTATCCAAGGCAGACATTTTCCAAGGCTCATGAATGAATTCGATTGGTACTTCTTTTAATTCTGGAACCCATTGTTTTATAAAAATTCCTTCTGGATCGTGATCCTTGGATTGCTTAATTGGATTATACATCCGAATTATATTGATACCAGTTGTACCGGCTTGCATTTGAAACTGCGGATAATGTATCCCCGGTTCATAATCTAAAAAAAGTTGCGCAAGATGATACATTCCTTTTCTCCAGTCGCAATCGAAGTGATGGCAAAAGACGGAGACCAACATGGCACGCATTCTGAAATTTATCCAGCCAGTTTTTATAAGGCACCTCATGCATGCATCAACTAGCGGGAAACCCGTTTTGCCTTGTTTCCAAGCATCGATCCGGTTTTGATCGTTTTTGAATAGCAAACTTTCATATCCTCGATTTACACATTCTGTTTCATAAGTGCATTCATTTTCAAATTTTTGAATAAAATGACAATGCCAATGCAGCCTTGTGAGCAAACCATCAAAGCTCCTCTTATTTGAAAAATAATTGTGATGTGTATTTACAAATTGAAAAACTTGTTTTATACTTAGATTTCCCCAGGCTAAGTATGGAGAGATGCGGCCACAAGATTTCCTACTTTCTTTTGGTTTTGAAATGTGTTTGTTATACAATGACCCTCTTCCTTGACAAAAGGAATTTAAGTATTTCCATGCAAAGATTTCGCCTGGCTTTTGAAATGAATCGGGATAATTTTCTAATTCGCTCTGATATTGTGGGTTGAGTGTGAAGGGGTGGTAGACTTGTCCTGCATCAGATTTTGAGAATGTATTGTTTATAATTTCTGCACCTATGCTTACGGTCCATAGTTTGTCCCAATTTTTTCGGTTTTTAATGCCACGAACAACAGCATTTTTTTGAAATTCTTTCCAAAAGATGCCATGCTTCTTCAATAGCTGCCCAACTTGTTTGTCTCTGTCCCAGGTTCTTTGTATGCCGCTTTCTTGATAGGAAAATATATTTCCTAATTTGTATTGTCCAATTAAATAGGAAAACGCAATGCTGGCCTCCGTGTGAAATATGATGACCTTTCTATTAAAAGGGGCCAATTTTCCATTCATTTCTTGTAGAGAATGATAGATAAATTGCTGATGCCTCAAAGAAGAGTCCGGATTGCTTATACAAGAAGGTTCGAATATATATATGATAATATAGTCTTCATCCCTTTTTTCAGCTTCCTGCAAAGGAGAGTGATCTCTTAGCCTCAAATCTCTTTTTAGCCATACTAGGTTTAGTCTTTTTGTCATTTTGAAAATTCAAAAACATAAGACTAACCTTTTTTATTTCTAATTGTTCAATCTTGCAACTATTAAAACTTTTTTTTAATAAAATCATCTGTTTTTAATGCCGGCCTAATTGAGTTTGGATGATTAATTGCAGTCCGTCTTTATTTTATTCGTTATTTTTTAATAATTATATTTAATCTTTATTAAATCTACAAACAAGTATAAAATTCACATCATGGCTGAACCAGACGAGCATTTTTTCAATAGAGCAGATGAGCACATTAATCTATCAAACAAGCAATTGTCCGAAGTGGACAGAGGAAAGGTAAGTGCTTCCATGATGTATGCTGTTGCAAGATTTAATTCTTGGGTAAGCGCCTTGAGCTTTGAAAGTGCGGATGAAATGCAAAAAGCGAAACAAGAGACTATTAAATATTTTGTTTCGGAATATGAAAAAATGTTGGGTGAGAACCTTGATGACTATATTAAACATTTTGATAAGTATACCAAATAAAGGAGTTATAAACCAGATAAGGAGAAAATTAAAGACAAAAAGTCAGCTTGAGTAAACCAAATAGAAGCTTTCTTGTTTTATTGTTATGAAAGCGCTTATATTTCTCATACTACTAATTCCTTTTTCCATGCCTCACGAGCCTTTGTCTGTTTTTGATTTTAATTCGGAAAGTGACCTATCTAACTGGATTATAATGGATGATGTAGTAATGGGCGGCCGTTCAGATGGGAATTTTGAAATAAACCAAGACGGAAATGGAATTTTCTTTGGAAAAGTTTCTTTGGAAAACAATGGTGGGTTCTCATCTGTGCAATACAGGTTTGAGGAAAAGGCCATTCAAAATTATAAGACCTGCACTATACATCTTAAAGGTGATGGCAAATCCTATCAGTTCAGAATAAAATCAAAAAAGTTTGATGCACATTCTTATATCTTCCATTTTGAGACTACAGGAGAATGGGAAACGATAGAGATTCCATTAGGTGAAATGTATCCTAGTTTTAGAGGCCGCAAACTGGATATGCCTGATTTTCCGGTAGAGGAATTCTCTCAGATTTCTTTCTTGATCTCCAATAAAAAGGCTGAAAATTTTAGCCTCGAATTAGATTGGATGAACTTGAGCAAAGTTTAAGTTACTGCTAATTAGCTTTCAAGACCATCAATTTTCTAACTTCCATTTGCTGACCACTTTTTAATACACAAAAATATGGTCCCTGTTCAAATTCGCTAATATTGATTTCATGGATTAGATTTCTTTTGTTATTTTTTAGTTCCCAAACTTTTCTACCAAAAACGTCAACAATTTCAAGATCATAGGCCATTGTGTTTTCAAAACTTAGAGAAACTACCACATGATCATAAGCTGGGTTTGGTGATATTTTAAAATTCCTTATTGTTTGCAATTCATCCTTTGAAGTTAGGATATCGTAAATAGTAAAGCTCTGAATAATTTGACATCCGAATTCGTCTGTAGCTGATACATTATAGTCCCCAGGACTTAAGTTATTTATCGTTGCTCCAGTTTCTCCGGTGCTCCAAGTAAGGATGGCATTTGGATTGTTACTTACATAACCAGTTGCAGATCCATCTGTACCGTTGACTGAATTATTTACTTGTAAGTCTAAATCCAATGGTTCAATATCTATAAGGGTGATGGAACTACTTGCAGTACATCCATTCCCATCACTTAAGGTATATTCATAGGTTCCGCCTGTGTATAGGGGAAGCTCCATGCTTGTTTGACCTGTACTCCAAATTATTTCATAGTCCGATAGATCTTCATCAATCGCTACATTTAAAAGATCACCAAAACACTTCGATAATTCAAGAGGAGCTTCAATATCTAAATTATAAGATTCGTCTTTCAAGTCGATTTCAATTTCTTCTGTACATTCATTTGAATCAACTACTCTAAAGGAGTGTAGCCCTGAGGCATAACTAGTAAAAGGCAAGTTAATAATTTGCTCTGTACTAAAAATAGTATAAGGCGGGCTGCCACCAGAAATCTTGAAGTCTATTAATCCAATTGATTCACAAACGATCGGATTCATAATTTGCTGATCTATTTCTAAAGGAAGAATTTCTGCTAGATGGAATGTCTCAAAATATTGGCAGCCATGGGCATCTTCAATTGTTAGGGTATAGTTGCCTGGATTTAGATTTTCAAGTTCAACTTCAGTAGAACCTGTGGACCAGCTAAAGGCATATGGTGGAGTACCTCCCATTGCTGTTGCTGCTATGTAGCCATCAGATTCCCCAGCGCAAGAATTATTTGAAACAAAGGAGTTGCTAGTTAAATTTGATATTGCCTCAATCGTAATACTCGCAGTGGCCGTACAGTTATTTGCATCTACAATTGTAACACGATAGACTCCTGCTTCGATTTCTGAAATTGCATTGGAAGTACTTCCAGTGTTCCAATTATAACTGAGCACGCCAGTACTGTTTTCTACAACAGCTGTAGCGATTATATCAGCTTGAGTACATCCCATTTCTAAATGGATGGAAACAGATACATTGATGCAGTCGTCACATCCATCAGGGGTGCCATCATTATCTATATCTATGCTGTCATCAAAGCCTGGGCATAGATCATTTGCATCACAAACCTCGTCATTATCCGAATCTTGATAGATGCCAACACAATTACAATTTGCATCAAATATATCATAGATGGTGCAAACCTTGCCATCGTCACAAGCTGTGCCTACAAGATTTACATCGCAATCATCACATCCATCTGGTATGCCATCATTGTCTGAATCAATGGTGTCGTCAAAACCAGGGCATAAATCATCAGCATCGCAAATGCCATCATTATCCGTGTCTTGCATTAGACCCATGCAATTGCAGTTTGCATCAAAAACATCTCCTACTGTGCAATTGTTATTATCATCACATGGTTCGCCAACAAGAATATTATCACATGCATCACAAGCATCCGGGACACCATCATTGTCTATATCTTGGTTGTCATCAAAGCCAGGACAAAGATCATTCACATCACAAATCCCATCGTTATCCGAATCTTGATAAGTACCTATACAATTACAAATTGAATCATAGACATCTCCAGTCGTACAATTGTTGTTATCATCACATGGATCGCCAACAAGATTAGCATCACATTCATCACAAGCATCCGGGACACCATCATTGTCTATATCTTGATTGTCATCAAAACCAGG
>CALIIW010000207.1 GCA_938018185.1 uncultured Saprospiraceae bacterium | reverse complement strand
GACTTGAATCTCAATATGCCTTGGAGAGCTAATGTATTTTTCAATAAATACAGAACCATCTCCAAAAGCAGATTCTGCCTCACTAATGGCTCTTTTCATCTGTTCACCCAGTTCTGATTCTTTCTCAACGACACGCATGCCCTTACCACCGCCACCGGCCGAAGCTTTTATCAAGATTGGAAAGCCTATTTTCTTAGCGATGATAATGGCTTTCTTTACATCAGTTATGGCCTTATCAATGCCTGGCACCATTGGGATGTCATAATCTTTTACAGCATCCTTTGCATCAAGCTTTGAACCCATAATCTCAATTGACTTGGGACTTGGTCCGATGAATTTAATTCCAGCCTTAGTAACCGCTTTCGCGAATTTTGAATTTTCACTCAAAAAACCATATCCAGGATGGATGCCATCAACTTTAAGCTTAAGAGCTTCCTTAATAATTTTCTTTTGATTTAAATAGGATTCTGAAGACGCCGCTTCCCCTAAACAGACTGCTTCATCTGCATACAACACATGTGGTGCATCTCTATCAGCTTCTGAGTATACAGCAACAGTCTTGATGCCCATCTTTTTAGCTGTTTTCAAAACACGCATGGCAATCTCTCCTCTATTAGCGACTAATATCTTTTTCATATCGAATTGGATTAAGCCCCAAAAGTAAGGACTATCTACTAATTCCAAGAATTGAAGCAGAAAAGATGTTATGAATTATTAATTAGCCAAAAGAGCCTGTCTCATAAAGTAAAAAGCCCAAAACATCTCAAAATTTTATTTTGACAATTAGCATTTCTCTTTCAAGAGAAACGGGAATGAGTTGTAAAAAACAAAAGAACAAAATAAAATTTTGAACTCATTGATTGTTATTTGATTATGAGACATCCCTATTAGCGTAGTCTAAGGATCCAAGAATTACCTTGTATGGTACCATTTAGAAGTAAACCTTCAACGGTAGGCGTAATAATAAGAACAAAGGCATCTACCCCCATTTCACATTCTGGACTGGTGAAGGTATGCAAGACATTACTTTCGTTTATTGTTTCGAAATCTCCCCCACAAAAGCTTTGAATTTCACCGTTTAAATCCTTGAACTCCCATTCAATGGTACCACTGTCCTCTGCTGTATTTGTATAGGTGAAATAAACCCCACCAATATTATTTTCAGCTTGCCAATGTAATGCTCCGTTCATAGTGTGGTCATAAACTTCCCAGGTTTTAGATTCTAATAGGTCCATGGGTGAAAGTTCTTCAACAGGGAGGAAATCCGATTTTTTAGAACAAGAAATCAGAATAAAAACTATAGAAATACAAATAAGAATCGATTTTAGATTTTTCATGGTACTGGTTTCATTAGGTTAACTTTATTATCATTGAACAGAATGAAATTTAACACAATTTAATCAACAACTCTATTTGGATAACATAGGTTAAGTGACAGCCATTAGCCTTTTTAAGTCCCATAATCCTCAATATTTATTGAGGATCCATTAAAAAAAAGGGATATCTCCAGAATAGAGATGGCCCTTTTTTAGCAATTTTTTTTCTTTAATTTAGAGAACAAATAGCATTATTTATGCTCATGTTATTCTGTTCTGACTGGAAAAGTAGCAATGTTAGCAATTCAAAAACAGGACGATTCGGCAAACATAAAAAAGGAGGCTACCTCCTTGCAGACGTAGCCTCTTATTTATCAAAACTTATTTTTTTGTTTAAAATATTTTACCTCATTACAATCTGATCAGTCCTTTTTATAAAGCCAGCAATATTTGCTTTCAAATGATCTGCAGCCTCCAAAACCAATGACTCGTCTGAAGGAAAAGCTAGCGGTCTATTGTTCAAAGTACATTCAACAGCATTACTTATGGCTCTTCTATCTCCTCTAAAAGTTGAAGCAAGGTTTTCAAAAACTGATTCTGCATTTAATGTTTCAGAACTGATTAACCTTTGGCTTGAATCATCATAGAATAAAACATCCGCACTAACTAAAGCTGATTTTGATTGCTTCACTTGAAGGATATCTGCAAAAATTTGCTGCCTAATGGTTTGAGTTTTTGGTGTTTCTTTAACATTTACTTTGAGCGAATCAGGTGTATTTGCATCTATTTCTTTTTGCCTAGTGGATTTAACATAAGGCACTTCAACAGAAATTTGTTTCGTCTCTCTGAAAGAACGTTCGTTAAAGAACTCTGGACTTACGTCAATATCCCTAATGTCAACAACAACTTTATAATCGATTACATCTGATTGGGTTCTGCTGGTGTAGTACACATTCCAATGATCATCTAATCTGTTCTCATTAAAACTTAACAAATCTTCTTCAAATCGTCTAGGGAAAAAACCGTAAGAAGTATTCTTTACCACAAAAAGTATCTTATTTGTTCCGAGATCCAAAGCTCTTGATCTTAGTTTGTTAGCATCTTTATGATTTTCTGCATACTCTTCTAATTGCAGAAATATTCCATGAGCGTTTCTTGCTGCGAGTTTATTTCCTGCTTCCGCAGAAGCCATTAGTGATTTGCCTTTTTCATACAGGTAGGCAGCAGCTCTTTTCCTTGATTGCAACTCCATGGCGTTTACTTTTACAAATCTGAAGTTCGCTTTGTATCCATTTTTTGCAACAAGTGGCAAATAGCCATCTATCAGTTCTTGCCTTCTTTGCATTTTTCTGTGAATAGAATTTATCTCAATCCAATTCTTATCTCTTTTTTCAGCTTTTAAAGCTTCAATACGTCTGAGGTCTTTAGCTGTTATTTTTCTAAAAGCTTCTTCAACAACGATAATATGCTTTTCTTTTTTCTTCTTTTGCTTTCTCAGTTTTTCTACTGCTTTGATAACTGCTGAATCATATTCGCCAATCTCCAATAATGCCTCCGGACTTTTACAACCAAAGACGAAGGTGATAGCTAGTAATAGGATAATCCCGTTTAATAATTTCGTCTTTTTCATAATATTTGATTTTGCGATGAATAGATTGATTTCTTTTATTAAAAGACGGGAATTTTTGAATACAAGTTATTTAAGAGCAGGTTAAAGACACTCTGTTTATGGTTAAGAGATTTGAAAGAGCAGGAAGGTTTAGTTAAAAAGTGTTAGGTTTTA
>CALIIW010000206.1 GCA_938018185.1 uncultured Saprospiraceae bacterium | reverse complement strand
GTCGGCGAAATGGTAAAAGCAGTATTGGTAAAACCATTTGGTCCTGACCAAGAACAAGTATTGCCAGATACATTTGCCGAAGAAACATCCAGGCTAGCATTTGAATTGACACAATCAATGGTGACATCTGGAATAGAATTGACTAAAGGAGGCCAGTAATCTGAGTTTACAATTGTTGCAATTGATGCAGTACAACCGTTTGAATTATCTGTTACAGTAAGTTCATATTGTCCAACAGCATCTACATTTATAGTTAAGCCAGAATTTACCCCTACTATATTTCCATCCGTAGTAGACCATGCATAAGAATAATTAGGACCGGTACTCGAAGCAGAAGCATCTAATGAAAGAGCAGCATTGTTGCAATCGAGTACAAGGTTATTTGAATTAATAATTGCATTAGGAAAAATAATATTGTTTCCTATTTCAACTATAGCCGTATTTGTACAACCATTATTATTGTCCTTAACGGTTATCATGTACGTCCCAGGCATATTGACGGTTGGGGTCAAGCTATTTGCAGCGCTTACAATATTACCATTAGTTGTGGTCCAAATGTAAGTGATGTTCGATCCTGTAGAAGAACCTGCGCCGTTTAAAGTTAAGGAAGAGTTATTGCAGTCTATGTTTGCAGGATTTCCAGCTACTGCATTGGGTGCATTGGTGTCCGCCTGTATGGTTGTAGTAGCTGTTGTTGAACAGCCATTTAAAATATCTGTTACCTCTAAAAAGTAAACACCAGGATTAGAAACACTAACAATAGCTGTATTGCCAATTGTAGAACCGTTTCCATCTTGCCAATTATAAGTTAAATTCCCACCAGAGGCAGAATAAGAGCCAGACCCGTCTAATGTTACAGAGCCGATGGCGCAAGAAATAGATTGGTTAGGTCCTGGTACAGATACCGGTGGATCCACGTCCGCGTTTACAGTTGTATTTTGTTGAGAGACACAGCCATTTGGAAAAGTTGTGATCAAGGTGTAGACACCCGGGACACTGAGGTAGGCAATGGCATTAGTTGAAACGGTAGAGCCTGCAGAATTTTGCCACTCAAAGCTTATTCCGGTAGCATTAGTAGAGGCTGTTAAAGTAACTGTTGTAATCGTGCAAGTTAGTAGATTGTTTCCAGTGATATTTACAGCCGCTGTTCCAGAGTTATCATTGATCACTATTTGTTCTGCCCCAGCGCAGCCGTTATCCAAATTCGTTACTTGAAAAGTAAATACGCCGCCTGAACAAAGGTTTTCATTTAAATTTGTTGAAATGGTATTTCCATTGCTATCCAACCAAGCATAGATCAAATTTGAAGAGGAACTACTTACTGTAGGGTTTACTGTAAAGCAGGGGATGACACAGTCAATATTGGCAGAACCAGGCATGTTGATGGTCGGAATTTCTTTGTCTTCAAATATTTGAATAGGAAAAACTGCTGGGCAATTATTGTTGTCCGTGACTGTAAGAAGGTATGATCCCGGGTTGGTGAATCCACCTTCTAGGTTGGTACTTCCTCCAGAAGGCCAGGAGTAGCTGTATGGGCTGATACCACCAGTTGCTTGAACAACAACCTGTCCGGTTGTCGTACAAGTAATGTCTTCTTGACTTGTTATGTTCAGTCCGATAGTATTTGGCTCATTGATAATTGCGTTGACTGATGCTGTTGCTGAACTAGCGTCTGTTACAACACAAGTATAAGTTCCCGCCATGAGGGCAGTAGCTGTTGCATTGGTTTGTCCATTTGACCATAAGTAGGTATAAGGCGGATTACCGTCTGAGGCTAATACGGCAGCTGAGCCATTGCTGCCACCATTACATGAAACATCATTTTCGAAAAATATAGAAGCGGATAAATTTGTTCCTGAGTTGTTGTCAATTGTTACGGCATAAGTTCCTGACTCAACAGTATCTCCACCAGTACCAGACCCGTTGCCAAATACTGCTGCATAGTAAAATGTTATGACCTCGCCATTTACACCCGATGGTGCGGTCCAGTCAAAAGTCCAAGAGACCGAATTGCTTACCCCAAAATTTAAAGAAGGAGCATGTTCGACATAAGTCTTTCCTCCAAAAACCACAGTGGTGGCCGAGGAGCCAATATTTGATACTGTTCCAGCTTCTTGATTTGAAGCATTTAGTGCTACAATCTGAAATCCAGATCTTGAAGGATCATTTAAGCCAGTATATGAGTTGGTAATGCTTACATTGTAAGTTGTGCCCGGCACAACTAGTGACGGAATGCCAGTCACTCCGACTGCTGCATTATATGATCCACCACTATGACATTGCGCGCAGGTATTTTCACCAGGAGCACCTGTTTTTCCATTGGGAGGATTAGAAGAATTACTTAGAAAAACATAGCCTAAACTAAATACGGCTAAGACAAAATAAAGAACCGGTAGTTTCTGAGTCATAATATGCAGTTTGACGAATAATGGTCAATATTTATATAAATCAAATATCAGCCCAATCCTAGAAAATGAAGGTTAAATGTAGGTAAAGAGGGGTATAAATACAGAAACTACAATACCTATTAGATATTGTAGTCGCTTTACAATTTTGTTGGGTGCTTATCTAATCCTTTTGCCATAGCTTTGCAGCTAGTAAGAAGAGGAATTAAACGTCTAATAAATCTTGCTCCATCATAAAATGATACATTTTAGGAATTAAAGATTTTCAGATGGTTTTTGGCGTTAATTTCTTGTAAAAGTACTTTTGGACGATTCTTTTACTAATGACTAATAGGTCACAGACAACAATACGCTGCATGTGACCTACTAGTTTCAATAGGGTATCTAGTAACAATGTATTCCCTTACATTTTAACAATTCCAGAATGATGGAATAGATCTCCATTTTCTTTGGTAATGCTAATGAAATATAGTCCTGCTTGTAATTTATCGGTATCTAACCAGAATTCAGATTCTGATAGATAACTCGTCTTTTTAAGGCAAATTTTACCAACTGAATTATAAATGGTCAAATTGACTACTTCATTTAAGTTTCCACTTATTTGAATCTTATTCCTAAAAGGGTTCGGATAAATTTTAACTTCCGTATTCCTTAATTCGGTCTCCTGAGCACTTACGGTTTCTTCTTCTTCTTCTTCTTCTTCTATTTCCTCCTCATGGTCCGTTTCAGGGTCAGCGGTTTCTTCTGCTTCATTTCCATCATCATATTCCATGTTGAGAATACCATCACAGTCTTCGTCAATGTCATTTAATGGAATATCTTCAGCATCTGGATTAATAGCTGCATTGAAATCATCACAATCAATTCCTGAATGGAAACCATCTCCATCTTCATCAATCACCCACCAAAAGCCATCGCAGTTTTCATCGATGTCATTGTTAGGAATTTCTTCCGCTCCAGGATAGACTTCTGGATTATTGTCATCACAATCTTCATCAGAATTGACCCCATCACCATCTAAATCAATTATGTCTGCATTGCCATCGCAATCTTCATCTGTATCATTATTTAAAATTTCTTCTGCTCCTGGATAGACCGTTGCATCATTATCATCACAATCTTCGTCAGAATTGAAACCATCTCCATCCGCATCTTCAATGTCAGATGCTCCACTACAATCCTCATCAACATCGTTGTTAGGAATTTCTACCGCTCCAGGATTTATAGCAGCATTGTTGTCATCACAATCTTCATCTGAATTAAAGCCATCACCATCCTCATCAATGATTAAAATGATGCCATCACAATCTTCATCAATGTCGTTGTTAGGAATTTCAATAGCTGCTGAATTTACATCAGCGTTTGAATCATTACAATCTTCATCTGAGTTGAAACCATCTCCATCCGCATCCACTATACTATTGTTCCCATCACAATTTTCATCGATGTCATTGTTAGGAATTTCTTCCGCTCCAGGATTTATTGCCGCATTGTTGTCATCACAATCTTCATCTGAATTAAAGCCATCTCCATCCTCATCTATAATCAATGCAATGCCATCACAATCTTCATCAATATCATTATTTGGAATTTCAATAGCTTCAATATTTACACCTGCATTAGAGTCATCACAATCTTCGTCCGAGTTGAATCCATCACCGTCTTCATCTATGATCAATGCAATGCCATCACAGTCTTCATCAATATCGTTGTTAGGTATTTCGATGTTGCCAGGATTACTAGCAGGATTGTTGTCATCACAATCTTCGTCAGAAGTGTAGCCATCTCCATCTGCATCTACCAAGTTCGCCATTTGATCTGGAACTAAAAATATAGGTTCTCCGGTCAACATTATTTCTTGACTACTAACATTGTCCATGATACCATCTATAGAATGAGACCAATTGGTTTTATGGAAAGTAGCTATTTCTAATGAGCTTGGAAAAGAATAAGTGGCATTGGCAAGCTCAGATTGATCTAGGGTCGTTTTTGCCCAAAGCACATACCTTACATTACCTGCTGCATTTTTGAAGGCTGCTCCTCTAACATTGCCGGAAAGGCCCAGCAAGGCTGTTTCCGCATCGTCATATTCATAGCCAGCTAATGTTTCTGACATTGTTTTAAATGCCATTCCTTGATCCGTAAATTCTTGTTGATAAGGTGTGGTCCTATTTAGGTTTTTATAAATTCCCATTAATTGAAATTCATGTTGCGCACTATCTGGTTCCGTATCATGACCTAGTCTGTAAAAATGCACATGATCGATTTTTTCTCTTTGAACATTTACAAAAGCTTTAATGGTCCAGTTTCTTTGGATTTCACTATTGCCATAATTGTCTCCGCCTGGAAGAACATCTTTTGAAGGAATATTTGTCTCTGTAATGATCCAACGTTTCTCCGGGTAAGTTACTCCGTCGTATCCAAATTCTTTAAAGACATCTTCAAATTCTACTTTTTTATTGGTTACACCATCAGCAGCATAATCAGAATTTCTTAGGTAATCAAAATCATTTTTACTTGGATTCCAATCAATTCTATATCTGCCCTCAACGTGAGGATAACTATGGTAAGAAAGTACATCAAAGTAAGCACCTCCTTTTAAAGGGTACTCCGCAGTTACGCCACCACCATCAGGGTTGTCCGTATTTCTTAAAATGGCATGTAAGAAACTTGGATAACCAATACCACCAGTGGTTACATAATCTGTTGGGTCTATATATTTTATCACTTCATAAGCGATTCGCAACATTCTAACATAATGTTGAACTGGCGCTTTCATTTTAGTGTCGCAAGCATCAGGATCTTTATTGAACCAACTCTCTGGATCAGATCTTGGCAACCAAGAAGAAGGAGACCATGATAGATCTGGTTCGTTCATTACCTCCCAGTATTTTACATGTTTACCATAATTGTTTACGGTGTTCCAAAGATAAATGGCCATGTAGTTATCATCATTGACAGGAGTACCATTTTCGCCATTGTCCCAAATAGGTGTATACATATTTGCAAACAATTGTGAGTTGATACTATCCTTTTCACAATAGATGGTTTGATCTTTATGGTCGTCCTGTGGATTTCCTATGAATACAGTATGATCTTTCATACCTAATTTTTCATAATGCTCAAAATCCACTTTTCGGATGTCCTGTCCGAAATAATTCATGAACCATTCAGGCAATGCAACACGTAAGGATTTTACACCAGCACCAATTACACCTACTTCAGGATTTCCTGCTGCTATATTAGCTAGTAAAGTGTCGTGATTGGCCCAATTTGGATAGTAGTCTAAACTTACACCGTAACCAAATGGCGCTTGGTAAGGCGGTACATAATCGTTTGCAGTAGCTTCGCTCTGCGCATTTAAGTTTAAAGATAGAATTGTCAGTAGACAAACGGTAAACCATTTGAAATTAATCATTTTCCCAAGATTTTAAATTAACAATAGTGTTACAGCCTGTTCTCAGCAGACTTAGCGTAACTGTCATTTTTGGAGTAATCTCACTAAGGGGGATTGCTCGTTGGGGGGTGGGTCTCTTCTCTTAGGGGGGTATATCTTTTTATGATTGAGAATGTCGCAAATATTTCGACAGAATTCTTCAAACAACCATAAAAGGTATTTATGTGGAGAATTTATGTTTACTAGAAAGCTGTTGTTGTATTCTTGCTTTCAGTGAACATTATAAGAGTAATTGGAAATTAGAAATTATTTCAAAGTGCAAATTTGTGACAAGGATTAAAACGTGCGCGAGGTGTTATATATAAATGATAATAAAGTGAATGACGAAAGAATTGGCTAATTTTATTCTTTTGAGAAATTCAGCCTTTCATATAGGGCTTAAAGCTTTTATTTAATGAAGAGTCCAGTCTGTCAAATGCCGTGGATCCACCTACATGTCTCAAATGAAGGATATGTTAAGGCCTGTTGCGTTACTAATATTAGTTTTGGGAATATTAATGACAATAAATTAAATGATATTTGGAATGGCGAAAGCATAAAAAAAATACGTCAACAGTTTCTAAATGGAAACTTAGACCATCGTTGTGCGGTTTGTTTGAATGTTGAAGCGTCAGGGGGTAAAAGTATTAGACAGGAAACTTTTGAAAAATTTCCAAATTTCAAAAATTATGACATTTCAAACAAGTCACTACCAATATATTATGACATCAGATTTTCAAATATTTGCAATTTTAGATGCCGAACCTGCTGGCATGGCGCTAGTTCAAAGTGGTTTGCTGACGCCAAAATTTTGGGTAATAACAGAGGAGAGAAGGCGATCATAAAAAATATAAATGACTTAGAAGATTTTCTGTCCAAGCTTGGCCCTGGACTATTGCAAGCCGAAGAGATTTATTTTGCTGGTGGAGAACCACTTGTTACAGAAGAACATTATATGTTACTCCAATGGTTGATAGACAATGGGCAAACAAAAGTAAGACTGCGTTATAATACCAACTTTTCTAAATTAAAATTTAAGCAATACGATGTTTTAAGCTTTTGGCAAAAATTTGAACAAGTTGAATTGATGGCAAGTATAGATGCTATCGAAGCACATGGGGAATTGATCAGAAAAGAAATGGTCTGGAAAGATATTTTAAAAAACCATACGTTAATAAAAGATTTGCCTAATGTGCTTTTCAAGATTTCTCCAACAGTTTCTATATTGAATATATTTCATATAACGGAGTTGTATCAATATGCTGTAGAAAATAATCTTATTGAGCCGGAGGATTTTTATTTTAATATGCTTGACCGTCCCTACCATTATAACATAAAGGCTTTACCTAAGGATTTAAAAGAAAAGGTGCAGACCAATTTTGAAACTTTTGAAATATGGCTATCGGATAATAATATTCCTTCAGAAATTGTAAAAGGCTTTCGGGATTGTTTAAGTTTTATGAATGTAGAGGACAAGTCAAATTATTGGGAGAAGTTTAAGCAGGAGAGTAGGTTGTT
>CALIIW010000205.1 GCA_938018185.1 uncultured Saprospiraceae bacterium | reverse complement strand
TATTGTAGAAAGGATGAGACATTATCACATAATGAACCAAAACCCCAGAGGGGTGACATTATTGTAGAAAGGATGAGACATTATCACACTACGAACCAAAACCCCAGAGGGGTGACATTATTGTAGAAAGGGTGACGTTATTATACGATGGGTGACATTATTATACAATAAAAACCCAGGATTAAACGAAAATAATCTGCTACATTTACCGTTTCAAGTACAATATGCCAGCATTTATGTTTCGATCAGTCATTATCATCTTGTTTTGTTTTTGTTCTGTCCTAGCTGACGCACAACGCTTTAGTAACGAATTCCTATCAATAGGCGTAGGTGCACGAGCACAAGCAATGGGCAAGACTGGGGTCGCAACAGTCAACGATGCAACAGCAGGATATTGGAATCCAGCTGGCCTAGCCCATTTGGAACATGATGGCTGGCAAGTGGCTGCCATGCACGCAGAATGGTTTGCTGGAGTCGGTAAGTTTGATTATATATCAGGAGCCAAAAAACTTGGAGAAACTGGACGGACTATAGGAATCTCTTTAATTAGATTCGGTATTGACGGTATACCCAATACTTTAAATCTTTTTGAAGAAGATGGTTCTATAAACTATGATAATATTGTTCCTTTTTCTGCAGCAGACTATGCCTTAATTGCAGGTCTTGGCCAAAAATTAGTCAAAGGTTCTGATAAATGGACTGCCGGAGCAAACCTCAAGATCATTTACAGAAATATAGGCCCTTTCGCCACAGCCTTCGGCTTTGGTTTAGATGCAGGATTGCAATACAAAACCAGGAAATGGCAAATTGGATTGAGCGGCAAAGACATTACAGGTACTTTCAATGCTTGGAATTTTAATTTTACCGACGATGAAATTGAAGTGTTAGAAGTAACAGAAAATGAACTTCCGGAGAATTCTGTTGAGGTCACCAAACCTCAAGTGATTCTAGGCTTTGCTCGAAATTTTGAGTTGAAAAATAAATTCGGATTACTTGCCGAAATAAACTTTCAAACGACAACGGATGGTAGAAGAAACACCCTAATCCAAACCAATACTTTTAGCATTGCTCCTAATCTTGGACTTGAACTTGATTATAAAAAATTCCTCTTTTTGAGGATGGGAGTTTCAAATCTCCAAAAAGATACAGACATAGGCTCAGATCCATTTTGGACTTTCGATCCCTCTTTAGGTATTGGCTTGATTTTCAAAAGTTTAGAGATAGATTACGCCTTCACTGACATTGGAGATCAAAGAAATAGTACCTTTTCTCATGTGATTTCTCTTCAATTCAAGATTCCTAAGAAAAAATCAAGCCTTTAAGCTCTTTTTTTACTCCTTTTTCACTTTTGCTTACCGAATTTAAAATGAAACCGACCGAATATAAAACGGTTTAGGTCAAATCCATTCAATTTCCATATCATAGCTTTCAATTTTGAATTAAGAGTTAACAATGTATAAAGCATGAAGTCTGGCGACGCCAGCATTTATTTTAGTCTGTTCCAAGAAAGCAGATGCCAAGGGCTTTTATGATTTATCATTTAAGCCCTTATTTTACCATGTTTTTTGAACATGCGCTTGAAATGAAGCAAAGATTTTAATTTATGCAAGCGCCATAGACTGACTTTCAGCATTTTAAACTCTATCTGACAACCACTAAAAATAAAATAGCTTTGTCAAGGTTGCTTTTGAAAAACATTATTCTTAGATTGCATATATCCACTTGAGTATCAAACTTCGTTTTGGTCCAACACTATTAATATTAGGGATAGTTTTAGAGTGCCTAGGGCGGGCTCCAACCGTTGACTTGTCCGGTTTTCTGTTACAGGAACAAGGAGATTACTGAATCACTCCGTGCACCCTAATCATGCTTTACCAGGGTCCAAAAACAACCCTGATATTTAAGTGGCTTTTTTTTCTTTCAACCAACAACCAACAACCAACAATTAACAACTAACGACTATTTCAAAAGTCTCGCCTTCACCCATCCAACTTGTCCTTTAAATTCAACTTTCCACCAATAAACATTCGTTTTTTCTAAAACGCTTACCACATCTCCTTTTGCAAACCTCAATAACACCTTCGCTTTCGAATCAGCGGTCTGTCTCAAACTTGTTTTATCAATTAATGATTTTGAGCCAAGTGTTGGCTTTATAACTGGTGGAGTAGGAGTAACCACAGTTTGTTGTTGCGTATAAGTTGTTTGACTTTGTCTTCTTGTTTCCGCTGCTCTTCTTGCTTCCGCTGCTCTTCTTGTTTCCTCTAATAACCTGGCTTCTGTTTCTCGTTGCTTTCTCTGACTTTCTTCCCGAGCCAATTTTTCCGTTTCCATTCTTCTTTTAAGTAGTTCAGCCTCATCATTTTGAACTTGCTGTTCTTGTACCGTTTCAAGCTTTTTAGTTTCTACCTCAATGGATACTTCAGAAACTTGCTCTTCTATGATTGCAGTTTCTTGTTTTAAGACTTGTTCTTTTACTTGCTTCTTCTTTTCCGCACTAGCTAATTCCGCTTCTAATTTAAGCCTCAAAGCTTCTTCTTTTTGAATTTCTTTCATCCTGGCTTTCGCCAATTTATCATTGGCTCTTAATTCCTTCTTTTTTTCTTTTTTTAATTTTACCGCTAGCTTATTAGCATCTTTATCAACCTGAATTTTAGGATCTACCGCTTCTTTTACTGGTTCTTTATTTGATAGAACAGGCTCAAGGTTTTGCTCTTCTTGAGACAACAAGTCAAGGTTTTGTTTCGACTTAGTATTTAGCTTGACATTGATACCTAGTCTAAGGTTGTAATATTTACTATCTAGTATATCGAAAATTGGTAAAACATTATCACTCATGAAATAAACCTGAACACCTTTTAATTCTAAAATAGCATTTAACCCTACCGCATGATGTTCATCAAATTTAAAACTATACTGCGTTCCTAGCCTTAGAATTTTACCAATTTTTTTATCAGCATGAAAACTTGCATAATGCGATTCATGCGCTGAAAAAGATTCATAAGCATATAACAAACCTAAATTTAATCCAATAGGAGTTTTATATAATCCACTGAAGTACATGGATAAAGGCAGATTGCTACTGTATGCGACCTCTTTATTTGAAAATCCAAGTACTTGCTGTAGGCTATCTGAAAGCGTATTGAAGTTTACTCCAAGTTCACCATCCGCAGAAGGTATGCTACTCTCGTATCTTTTATTACCATTACTTTTAAATTGTCTAGTGTTTTCTTTCCAGTTGATTTTTCCAATATTTTGAATAGAGGCGGAAAGGACAAGGTTTTCGTTAATATCGAAATCAAGGCCTAGGTCAAAGCCAAAGCCATTGCTTTCTCCAAAGAAACTTTCTGATAACTTGAACTCTTTGATTCCTTTACTTTCATCTCCTACATTTTCAAATAAACCAGCTGTATTAATTAGATGGGTCCCGCTACTTTCTATGCTAAAGTCAGTTGGGTCAGTATAGATTGTTAAATCCGATTGTTCTGATTGCATGTTGGCAATTCCAGATAAATATTTGACTCGTACACCAACGTTTATTCCAGGAATCCATTTATAAGCAAAACCCAAGCCTAGTTCATTATACAATAGGAGGTCATTTTGAGCTTCTAAAGCTATTTCTTGGCCTAAGTAAGGAGTATTTCCTTTCAATAAAAAGCTTGTTGTTTCTGGAGTCATTTTAAATTCATCGATAAAACGAAAGCTCTGATTAAGATCAATTCTCCAGTTATCTTTTTGATAATTGATAGCTAAAGTTTCTAAATGCAGGTTATTTTGAAAATGAAGACCATTGGATTCAGACGAATTTTCAAGCTCTTGCATGTTTAAAGTAAACAAGTTTCCTTCATGGGTCAAAACTTCAGAAGCTTTAAAATTGTCATTAAAAAAGCCACCATAAAAAGAGGGTAGTGCTATATTAATCTCATCTTTTACAAAGAACGCTGGGTTACTTCTTGAACTTTGAACCAAGTCTCTCATGAAATGAGTACTTAACTCTAACTGAGCATTTAGACTTTGGAAACCTAAAATAAATACAAAAGAAAAAATTAAGTTAATATTTAATCGATGTTTCATCGCACTATTTAGGTTTGAAAAATAATCTCATCAGAAAAATCTTATTCATATCTAACTGTGGTGCTTGCACCTAATTGGAATTCTATTTTATCTGAATTGTAAAGCTTCACAACTGGGGCATTTTGCAAACCGGATCTTAATTTGTAATCGGCTTGAATATATTTTGCTTCTTGGATATGGTCCAATTTGTTTGTATCAATAGCTTCTTTGATTACCCATTCTGTGCTTGAACTTACTTCAAAATTGGCATCTAAGTTTGCAGAGCCAATGAGTACTGCACCATATTGAAATAAAGAGTCTATGACCTCTTCTTGTGCATCAAGAAAATAATATTGGATATCCATGCTTAAGGGCAAATCATTTACAACGCTTAATTGAAAAAGCACATTTTCAATGATCATGCTATGTTCTTCAAATTCTGGCAATGGAGCTATTTTTAAATCAAAAGACTCCTGTTCTGAATATTGAAAGGCTTTTATGCTTAATTTCATTGGTATTTCTAATTCCAGATTTGCCTTTATCTTACTGCTGCCAAGCGCAAAATATGGATCTGCTTGGTTACTATTACTTTGTGTTTGAGCAACAAAGCTAAAATGGAGACTATCTGGATTAATTTCAAGAAGTTCTAATAAATTTGAATTACTCTGATCAAAAATAAGGCTTGTGCTTATAGATTCTCCAAGTTGATTCATTGTCGGATAGCCTAAGGACACATTTTGTAATTGAGCTGAGCTTAATAACTTACTCTTTCCATCTTCATTTGAGGCAAGTATAATTACTTGATCTAAATCTATTGGAAAACCAAAACTGTTGTCTAAATCTATTTTAAGCTTCACATCTTCAAGGGTCAAGTCACTTCCACTATTTTTAAAAAAGCTTATGGCTATTGCCGAACTTATAGGATTAAAATTGAAAGCTTCCAAGTTTGAAGCAATTACTTGTTGACACTTTTGTTCATTGAAACTTAAATGAACTTCTCCGAGGAGTTTATCTTCCATGTTTACATTCCAAGCACGATATTGAACATTAAAGTTTCCCGATCTAAGATCTATTTCATAACCCGCTAAAGAAAATTCCTTATCAATTGTTGTAGGAATAAAACCTGGATAGGGTATGTCAATTTCTTGTTTCCAAATTTGACCATCTTTTTGAATCTCTTCAATTGTAAACTCAACTTTAATGTCCTCTTGATGCCCTGTTAAAAAATGCACTTTTAACATACCTTCTTTTATGCTTAAACTAGAAGCAGGTAGGAGATTAGGTATCAAGCTGTGAGGCACTATGACTTGATTATTTACCATAGGAAAATCAAAGGAATCCAATTTTATTATTTCATCTCCTTGTTCAGAAAACGATTCCATATTATATGCCAAGGATAGAAAATTATTTTCATCTATGTTTACAGAAGATTCTACATTCGGTTTTTTAAGGATGTCTTCGGCTGAAAGTATTTGTTTGAATAATGGAATACTAAGTTCTTGGTCAAATCCATTGAAATCATAAGCCAAATCATAGGATTCATTAGGATTGCCCAGACAGGATACAAATAGTAAAGAAAATATGAGATATTTAATTAAATTCAAAGTAACCAGTTTAAGCGCTGTTTATGAAAATCTAAAATTAAGCTTCCTTTTAATGAATCCCTCATAAAATGTAAGATTATTCTAAAGAATTGATTTTCTTGAAACTAACTTATAGAATGCTAATTTTCACAGATACTAAAGATTCGGTGGAATAATCTTTTTGAAATGTCCATTCATTCTTGATTTTGCTTTCAACTTTTCCATATCTGTAAGGATCGGGATAGTCCTAATTAGATGGTCTAAGACATAGTTTTGACGTTCCAATTCTGAAAAAATATTTAGAAATTCATATTCTTGATCTAAAGAAAAACCCAATTGATGGGCAATATCAAAGGTTGACATGGATTCTGGTTCCAAAACAGTATTTTTCTCAATTTTAAGAAGTTCAAATAATTCTTCTAATGCATCAATTATTTCCAAATTGATCTTTGGCTGGCCATCTTCAATAAGTTTTATTCGCCTTATATCCGCCCCACTATAAAGCTTGTTAGTTACAAGTTCATGAAAATTTTGGATCTTAAAAAGACCTATGCCTTTGGTTTTGATGTCCATTTCGCCAGTTTCATGATGTTTGGTGATTTCAAGAAGCTCCATCTCAGTACCCACATCCATTACTTCATCTTCCAACACTGCTGGAATACCAAAAGTGATTCCATTCTCATCGCATTCTCGAATCAATTGTTTATACCTAGGTTCAAATATATGTAGGTTCAACAACTCCCCAGGGTAGACAATCAACTTAATGGGAAACAATGGAATAAAATCTGTCATTTACAAAGGTTTACTACAAAGGTAGAAAGGATTTTATGCTTTTCAATAACTATGCATAACTTTTAAAAATTCCTATAAAATGGGTATTCAGACACTAGGGAAAGAAAAGGACTGAATTCATTTGGCCATTAATTCAAAACAAAACCTTTATCAGATAATAATTGCAATTCTAAACAAGTTTGATTTTTACAGATTAAAGATTTGTCATATCTTAACAAAAACTAACAAATGAAACATGTCAGCCTTCTTTGTCTAAGCCTGCTCTTGTGTCTCTTTAACTGCAAGAATTCTAATGTACCAAAACCATTGAGCCAAAGTGTAAAATCTTTGGTTTACGCATATACTTCTGGTGCAATTTCCAAAGTAGACCCTATTAAAATAAGATTTAACAACGATGTCATTTCAATGGACGAAGTTGGCTCGGCTTTAGAAAAGGGCGTAATAGTCTTTAAGCCTGCTATCAATGGGAAAGGTATTTGGAAAGATCGCAAAACAATTGAGTTTGAGCCTTCTGAAAATTTACCTTCTAATACGCTGTATTTTTCAATTGTCAAGCTGAAAAAGCTATTTAAGAACATTCCAGCAGATGCGGAAGTTTTCGAATTTTCATTTAGAACCAAAGAGCAGTTTATAGACCTTATAAGCTCAAGTTTGGAATTGGAAAAAAATCAAACAACCAATAGCTTATTCCTGCCAGGCATTCTCTATACAAATGATTTGGCAGATAAAGAAAAAGTTGAATCTTGTCTTTCAGCATCTGCTGGGGCTAAAAACTTAGATATTGAATGGGAACATGGCAATAATGGATTGGAACATAGATTTAAGATCAAAAACATTATCAAAGAAAAAAACGCCTATCCAATTACATTAAATTGGAATGGCAAAGCCTTGGGCTTAAAACAAGCAAAAGGAGAAAAGCAAATTGAAATTCCGGCACTAGGTGATTTTAAAATTCTTGATGTAAAAACAATCAAGGATGGTACAAAGACAATGATTATTTCTTTTTCAGAATTGTTAGACCAAAATCAAAACTTACAAGGTCTACTAACTATTAAAGGGCATAATGCTGATATAAAATATACAATTAGTGGAAATACAGTGAGAATGTTTCCCGGCAATAGCATGGAAGGCGAGGTAGAATTAATTGCTGCTCGAGGTATCAAAAATAGCAATGGGATGCGGATGAAAAATCCATCTTCCTGGAATATTAGTTTTGAAAAACCTAAACCTGCAGTTCATTTGGTAGGAGATGGTGTTATCATTCCAACTGCTGAGGGACTTATTTTTCCTTTTGAAGCCGAAAATCTTTCTGCTGTAGATGTAGAGGTTTTTAAAATATTTGATAATAACATCATGCAGTATTTGCAAACAAACTCTATTGACCAAGGCTATTCTTTAAAAAGAGTTGGGAGAATCATTTTACAAACTAAAGTAGAATTACGGAAGCTTTCTGCTAGTCAAGGAGCAAATAATCGAACGAGGTATGCCCTTGATTTATCAGAGATTATTCAAACGGATCCTGGAGCTATCTACCAAATAGGTATTGCTTTCAGACCACAATACGCAACAACAAATTGTGAAGGAGAGAATGTCCCAGATGTTAAAATTGAAGACTTGGAAGTGACCACTGTTGATGAAGATAAAACATACGAATCTTTCTTTGGGGGATATTATGGATTAGCAGGTTATTACAATGGGTATAATTATAGTCATAGAGAGGATCCATGTAAGCCTGCATATTTTTGTGAAGAGCATTTTGTCAAGAAAAATGTCTTTGCTTCTGATGTTGGTTTAATTGCAAAAATGGGAAATGATGGCTCCTTGCTTGTGATTGGTTCTGATATTTTATCTGCCCGACCATTGTCGGGACTTGAAATAGAAGTTTATGATTTTCAACAACAACTGATTAAAAAGGCCAGTACAGATTCTGAGGGTGTTTTAAAATTAGATTTACCTAGGAAGGCTCACTTCATTATTGCAAACTCTGGAAATAAAAAAGCCTACCTAAAATTAAATGATGGAGATTCAAATTCTATGAGTCAGTTCGATACTGGTGGGCGAGTTTCTCAAAAAGGCCTGAAAGGAACCATCTATGGAGAAAGAGGGGTTTGGAGGCCAGGAGATTCACTATATCTGAATTTTGTTTTGGAATCAAAAAACAATGAAATTCCTGCAGACCATCCAGTGACCTTCGAACTATTTGATGCGAGGGGGCAATCTTATACAAAGATCAACAGCGTTGAAAATGTAAACAATGTTTATCCTTTTCACATCCATGTAGATAGTGAAGCAGGCACTGGTAATTGGAAAGCTGTTTGTACTGTAGGTGGAGCAAAGTTTAGCAAAGGGATAAAGATTGAAACTGTTAAACCAAATAGGCTTAAAATAAATATAGATTTTGGAAAGGAAGAATTGAGTGCTGCAGATAAAAATCTAAGTGGAAAGCTTGAAGCGAAATGGCTTCATGGGGCTGCTGCCCAAAATTTAGACGCAAAAGTTGAAATGCAAATCAAAGCTAGAACAACAAAATTTCCAGCATATGGAGATTATAAGTTTGATGATCCTGCTAGAACTTTTTCCTCTGGTGCTCAAGTTGTTTTTGATGACCAACTTGATGGACAAGGGGTCGCCAATATTAAAAAGGATTTATCCTTTATAGATAAAACATCTGGCAAGATGGCCATCAGTTTTAAAACAAGGGTTTTTGAACAAGGTGGGGATTTTAGCGAAGATAATTTCACCATTCCTTTTTCTCCTTATAATGCTTACGCTGGAATTGAGATTCCTAAAAACCGGTACCAAAGGAAGTCCTTAGAAGTGGATGGCGATACCAAAGTAGCATTCCTCGTGCTTGACGAAAAAGGCAAGCCAATCGCAAATAGAAATTTATCTGTTGGCTTATATAAAATGGAATGGTCCTGGTGGTGGGATGTGGATAACAGCAATGTTTCGCAATATAATTCTGCAGATCATATCAATGCGGAGAAAAAAGGTGAATTGAGAACCGATCAAAATGGAAAAGCCTCCTGGACCGTTTCTCCAGAAAATTGGGGGAGGTACCTCATTCGAGTTTGTGACAAGGAGTCGGGCCATTGTTCTGGTGATTTCGCCTATGCCGGATCACCACGTTGGGACGATAATGCATCAGACAAAAAAGCAGCAAGCATGCTTTCTTTTGTAGCTGACAAAAAAGATTATGAAGTTGGTGAAAAGATTACTTTAAGTTTGCCAACAACAAACAAGGGTCGGGCTTTTATCTCTATTGAAAATGGTTCTGAAGTTATAGAACATTATTGGACCGATGTTGACGAAGAAGATACTAAGTTTAGTTTCTATGCTTCAGATAAAATGACCCCAACTGTTTATGCACATGTTTCTTATTTGCAGCCTTATACAGATATTAGCAATGATTTACCTTTAAGGTTATACGGTGCCATTCCAATCAATGTCTTCGATCCTAAAACCAAATTGGAGCCAGCTATTAAAATGGCAGAAGAACTCAAGCCAGAAAAGAAAGTCAGTATAGAAGTATCTGAAACTTCAAATAGCCCGATGACTTATACCTTAGCTATTGTAGATGAAGGCCTCTTAGACCTTACTAGATTTAAAACACCGGATCTTTGGAAAGAATTTTATAAAAGAGAAGCCTTAGGGGTAAAGACATGGGATATTTATGATATGATCTTGGGAGCCATGGAAGGGAAGATGGATAAGATTCTTGCCGTAGGTGGAGATGCCGAAATAGAAAAAGGAGCTGACAATAAAAAGGCAAATAGATTTAAACCTGTAGTGAAACATTTTGGACCTTTTTACCTTCCTGCCGGTGCAAAGAAAAAGCATGAATTTATAATGCCTAACTATATTGGTTCTGTCAAGACCATGCTTGTGGCAACACATAAAGGTGCTTATGGTTCTGCAGAGAAAGTTACTCCTGTTAAAACTGCTTTAATGGTTTTGCCAACCTTGCCAAGAGTTTTAAGTCCTGGTGAAAAACTAAGTTTGCCAATCAATGTCTTTGCAATGAAAGACAACATTAAATCGGTCAAAGTTTCCTTAGTTGAGGATTCTGGTTTGGTTTCATTCCCTAATGGACGGACACAAACTTTGAATTTTTCAAAACCAGGAGAAAAGATGGCTTACTTTGACTTGGACGTCAGTGAAAAAATCGGAATCGGAAAATTTAAATTTATAGTCGAATCAGGAACTGAATCTGCGAGTCAAGAAATAGAAATTCAAATTGATAACCCAAATCCTATCCGTTCAGAATTTAAAAACAAAATGATTAAAGCAGGCGGTGAATGGCAAACTGATATGGAAGCTGTAGGACTAATAGGAACCAACACCGCTGTACTTGAATTGTCCTCCGTTCCACCAATGAACCTAGAATCACGTCTGCAATATTTGCTTCAATATCCACATGGATGCATTGAACAAACTACTTCCTCTGGGTTTCCACAATTGTATGTGAATCAACTCCTTGACCTCTCTGAAAATAAAAAGAATAAAATAGCTAAAAACGTAAAAGCAACAATAACTAGATTAAATAAATTTCAATTAAATTCCGGAGGCTTCAGCTATTGGCCAGGATCTCAGAGCTCCTCTGATTGGGGCTCGAGTTACGCGGGGCACTTTTTATTAGAAGCAAAAAATCAGGGCTATTCCGTACCAGCCTCTTTAATAAAAAACTGGATTAGCTATCAAAAGAAAACGGCTAAATCTTGGAGAAAACGAACAAGCGAAGCCGATAGAAGAAGCTATTATTCCTCCTACGATCTTCAACAAGCCTATCGTCTTTATACCTTGGCACTGGCTGGCGAAGCCGAGATTGGATCCATGAACAGAATGCGAGAAGAAGATAATATTTCTACTCAAGCAAAATGGCGACTGGCTGCTGCTTATGCGCTAATAGGTAAAAAGCAAATAGCTAGTAGTATGGTCAATAACTTAAGCATGGAGGTAAAACCATACAGAGAATTGGGCTATTCCTACGGGTCAGGATTGAGGGATAAAGCCATGATTTTAGAAACACTTCACCTTCTTGGAGAAGAAGAAAAAGTTGGAAATCTACTAAGAAATATTTCTGATCAAATGAGCTCCCAAGAATGGCACAGTACCCAAACCATAGCTTATACCTTATTGGCTGTTGGAAAAGTTTTAGGAAATTCTAATAATAAATCTGATTTTAAATTTAAATACCAATTGGGTGGAGAGGCAATGGTAAATGCTGGCACAAATAAACCTTTTACCGCTATTGAAATTCCAATTGAAAAATTTGATGGACAAAATCTTAAACTCGTTTCTGAACATGGTGGTGTGCTCTTCGCTAGATTAATCTCCTCGGGCAAGCCACTCATTGGAGAAGAAAAATCAGAAGAAAAGGACCTCAATATAAAAGTCAAATATCTTGGAATGGATGATAAATCTATTGATGTTAGCAATCTACAGAAAGGTACTGATTTTAAAGCCATCGTTACAATTTCAAATCCTGGGACAAGAGGTATGCGATATGACGAACTAGCATTGAGCCAGATATTTCCCTCCGGTTGGGAGATTCATAACAGCAGAATGAGCGAGGTCTCCTCACTAGATAATTATGATGCACCAGAATATCAAGATATTCGAGACGATAGAGTGTATACTTATTTTGATCTGAATGAAAAAGAGTCAAAGACCTTTGCCATTCAACTCAATGCCGCCTATCAAGGAAGGTATTATTTGCCACTGACTTCTTGTGAGGCCATGTATGACAATAGCATAACAGCATCTAAAGCAGGGGAGTGGATTGAGGTGGAGTAGGGCTCTTGTTGAAAAATATGGTGGACTAATGATACATTCTCGTTTGTTTATCATAGAACCATTATCCAGAGTGAGGTAAAGAATTTCCTATATATAGGTACCAAAGATTGATTTTTATTGTTTTCAAGTATACCAGAGAAACCTATTTGGTATTCAATGCTACATCTACTATACATGCATAATAAACTCTATTAAGTCTTGCTCCTTTGGAATGTTGAGTTTCTTCTTCAATCTATACTTGGATTTACGGATGCTTTCTGGCAATACATGTAGACTTGAAGCAATTTCGTGAGTATTTAATTTGGTCTTAATCAAATAGGCCAATCGCAAATCATTTTCATTAAGCTTTGGGTTAAGCTCTAATAATTTATTATCAAAATTGCCATGCACCTGAAGGAAATAATCCTGAAATTGCTCCCAGTCTTTATTTAATTCAGCCTCTATTTTGAGGCTTGATAATAATTTGGAACTTTCCTGCCTAATGTCTCCATCTGTATCTTGAATAAACTGTAATCGCTGAGTAAGTTTTTCAAGTAGGCTGTTTTTTTGAACGAGATGAAGTGCTTGGTTTGTCAGCTCACTTACCTTATAATTCAACTCTTGATTGTGAATCAGATTTTTTTGTGTCTGTTCTTTTTCTTGGTGAATTAATTTCTGACGATACCAATGATGAATAAAAAAAAGACTAACAATAGACATGAAAAAAGCCATACCAAAAAGCAACTTTTTCATGTTTACGTTTTGCACTTTCTGAGAGAGCACTGTGATTTCAGCTTCTTTCATCTTAAGATAGACTTCTTTTTTTTCTGTTTCATAAATTAAGTGTAATTCGTCTATTTGTTTTTTCTGATCAATCACCGACAATGAATCTTTCAAGTGCCCTAGTTTAACCAAATAATTCAAAGCAGATTTATAGTTTCCTCTTCGTTCTGCTAATTTGGATAGATGATCATATCCACGATCTAAAAAAATTGGATATAATTTATCTTCAGATAAAGAAGTAGCTTCTTTGTATATTCTCTCTGCTTCTTCGTAAACTTTATTTTCATACTTGATGTCTGCTAAAGCAAATAATGCTTCGATTTTATTAAAATAATCTTCACCTTTTTCAAAAAAAACAATACTTTCTTCCACTAATTTTGTTGCTTCTTTTTGCTGGTCTTGATAGGAATAAACTCGAGCTAAAAGTATTTTTATTTTATTGCTTTGGTCGTGATAACCAATTTGTTTTGTCAATTCAAACGCCGCCTCCAATTCGTTTTTAGCAGAAGGATAGTCTTTGACCTGAATATAGTTTTGTCCGAGCGACATCATGGCTTGTGCTTTTCGATGTTGCTTGTTGGTAGCCTCATAGAGTGTTATTGCTTTTTGTAAAAATTTATTTGAAGTATCTAGGTTTTGGGATTCACTGTCTAAACTACCAATTTGAAAATAGGCCTCGGCCATTAAGTACTTATGTTTTTTTGATTCATATATCTTTAGCGCTTTGAAAAAATTATCTAGGGCTAAATTTACATATCCCTTGTCACTATAGATGCTTCCTAGAAGTAAGATAGCATTAGCCATTTGTAGACTATCTCCCAATATTCCAAAGTTTTCTAAATTCGACTTCGTAATTGATACGGCTTCATCCAATTGACTATTTGAGTGCAAGATCACTGCTTTGTTTTGTAAACAGTTAAAAGCACGCAAAGAGTCTTTTGCTTTCATGGCGTATTGATAAGCCTTATCTAAAAAATGATAAGCAGAATCGGTTTCACTTCGGATGTACATGATATTGGCCATAAATGTATAGGCTGTACAAACATTTCGATCATCTGAAATATTTTTTCCTATTCTAATGACTTCTTTGGCATATTCAGAGGCTTGATCTGGATCTTGGCCAAGGCTTAGCCTAGTCATACCTAATAGGTTAAGGATCTTAATACTATCTTCTGTTGTTTGCTCTACAATCGAGGCCATACTATCCAGCTGATTCTCAATTTGGCCATAGACTAAGGCTTTAGCTATCATGAAAGTCAAAAGCAAAACACATCTTATTCTAAACCGAGCCATGAACATTAATTGTTTAATTCATAAGTTATAGAAAAAATCTAATCTCTTCAAGATAACATGCCTAATAGCTTGTGTTTTTAAGCTTGTCCACGCTTTGTCCACGCTATTTTATTGGTTTTAGTCTTCTATCCATGCTTTGTCCACGGCAAGTACCGCCAACTGTCTATGCCTACACTTACCTTTGTTTTATTGTAAATACTTAAAAAAAAAACCATTATGAAAATTTCAAAATTCTTTAGGCTTGTCTTGTTTACATCTGCATTTTTTATTGGGCTGTCTTGTAATAAAGACGACGATATGGAGGTACAAGATCCAAGTATCATCACTGATATCAACGAATTTATTCAAGGATTAGATTACAATCTCAACACGATCCTTAATGTTCAAGAAACTAGTTCTGGTAACTCTGAATTGACCCTCCTTGATAGCAATACAGATTCTACAGCACCTGATAAAGGAAATTACAAGCTTTGTGAAACAAACGATTACAAATTAGATAAGAACTTCGATAAAATTAGCATTTTAAGGCCGACCAATGGAATTATTTGGCCTGGTGCTTTGGTTTACGGAGATGAAGATTTACTAAATGGAACACCACGGCCTATCACACTAAGTCGGGCTCCTTTAAACCTAAGATTGGATTTGCCAGGAATGGTAGAAGAAGGCAATCTCCATGTAGAAAATCCCGAGAACTCCTCAGTACAAACTGAAATTAACAAAGGCTTGGAATGGTGGAATGCTAACGAATATGTGGATGGCTATGTTAATCCTTCCTTATCTGAATATCAAAGCGCCATTTCACATTCCTCAAAGCAAATGAGTTTAGATATTGACATGAATATCGAATGGGCGTCTAGCTCTATCGAGTCTCAGTTGGATTATGAAAGCAGCTCAGAAATTGAAGTAGCTGCTATTGCATTTAAGCAGGTGTTCTACAGTGTTGTTATGAATACGCCTAGTTCACCTGCAGCGGTCTTCGGTTTAGAGGTAGATGCCAATGATGTCATGTCATCTATGGATGAAAGTAGGCCACCTGCTTATGTTAGTTCAGTTGATTATGGGAGAATTATATTATTTAGAATGGAGACGGAAAAAGTAGCCTCCCATATTAACCTTAAAACGGTTCTAGAATATGCAAGCGGGGTTTCTGGAGGATCTGTAAATGCAGAATTTGATGAAATACTTAATAGTTCTTCTACTTCTATTACTGCAATCACTATTGGTGGTAATGCTGAAGTCGCCTCTGAAGCAGTGACAGCAGATGGGATCGCATCTCTAAGCTCTATCATAACTGGAAAAAATGCAGTCTATAGTAGAGACAATCCAGGTGTGCCCATTGCTTATACCATCCGTTTTTTAAAAGATAATAGTCTTGCTAAAATGGGTTTTACGACTGATTATACAACGGAAGAATGCTCAACAAAGAAATGGAACAACGCAAATATCACAGTAAAAAATAAATTCACATCTGCCAATATCCAAGTCAAATTGACTTACAAAAAAAATAATGGATCCAATTTCGAAACCGACTGGCAATTAATCAAAGATGAAACATCTCAAGGTGAAAGTCTTGAAGAGATTCCAGATGGAGCCTATGATGTAAATATGTATATAGAGACTTATTGGTTTGGGTGGAATGAATGGGAAGAGCGTAAACTTTACCATGTTTCTAACAATGAAGATTGCTGGGAAGCCTATTATAAATCTAATGGAGATAAAGCATTCCGGAAGTGTCCATAATAGAATGGTTTTAAAAATTTGAATGATGATTTTTTAACGATTGAGACTATCAGATAAATTTCGAAACTTAACATTTTGTAGATTAAAGATAGTTTTTTTTACGATTGAGATTAGGGGCTATCCCGTACTGCGTCGGGACCAGGCTATCCGCTATACTGCGTGCCGCTTCTATCCTTTATCCTGCTCCCGCTGGTCCGCCGAGCTTAGGCTACGCCATCGCGTAGCTTTCTGCTTTATTAAGGGTATTCAGAAGTAAAGCTAAAAACACCAAAGGCGTGAATTTTATAAACAAATACACGAATAAACTAATAACCAATTTTTATCAAGCAAATTGGAAGTTTGGTGTTCTAGCTATATTCTTAGCCAAATATTATCTAAGCTCTTCTTCAAGCGTTTTTCTAACTTAAAGGATAGTATTATTGAAAGGTTGATTGAAAGGTTAACCACAGTAATTTTGCAAGTTTGGATGGCTATTTAACAAATAATTGCTTCCCTCTAAATAAAAATGACAATGAAGAATATTTATGTATGCCTCATTTTTCTTGTTTTCGTTTTGACTGGATGTCAAAAAGATTCTGATATCATAGAATCGGTCTCTAATAATCCGACTTCAGAACTTATCTCAACCATGGACTTTTCTTGGTGGGTAATTGTTCAAGAGGAAGAAAGTTTAAATCATTGGGGCGATCTTTATGGTAATTCAATTCATAATGCTTCCGTTAAATTGATGTTTAAGGGAGAGGCATTATGGGTATCCAATTCAAATGAAAGTGGTCGAGTTACTTTTCCAGAACAAGCAGTGCCAGTCGAAGGAGCTTACTTTCTTTTCGAAGCACCAGGGTTTTATCCTTTAGTAATTGAAGTACAAGGAGAGTCAATCCCATTGTGGCGAGTCACTATGATTAGAAATACCTTTCCAAATATTAACGGAGAAGCAATTTCTGATGCGGAGTCATACATTACTTTAACTGGATTATTTCAAGATCCTTCAACCACTCGGGAGGCTTGGTTTTATGTCACGAATTCTGATAACGAATTGATAGGAAATGCTTTGACAGGCCCTGAAGCTTCGAGCTTTTATCTGACAACCTTGCCAAATGAAGACTTGTTTTTACATTATAATGTTGAATGTAGTGAAGAAACTGTTATTTTCTTAGGTTCCTTTTCTGAAAGTCAGGATATTGGAGTTCTAGTAGATGAAAGTATTGATTTTTCATTTGAAACCGATCGGGTGTTTCTCACTAATATTAGAGATTGTGTCACAGAGGAAAAACTTTATGGCTACGATCTTTTTTATAAAAAAGGAAACTTAACCATTCAATCTGGAGGGAATTCTATTTTCGATGTTCCAAATTGTGAAACATCTAATTATCCAATCTTACTTTCTGTTGCAACTCAAAACCCTCGAAAATATGTAGAATTGACAATCAATCATACTCCTGGACAGACATCTAACGCGCCAGATCAAAAGGCATGTGAAGATGATGATACATTTCTTGCCTATGCGGCTGGGACTAGCCTAGCAGGAGAAGGTAGTGTTTTTACATTTGCAAATATCTTACCTGATGGACAAATGGTAATAAAGCAGGCAGATCATTCCCTGACTGAGAATAGAAGAGTTACAATGGTCTTTACGGGTTCCACTACTGGAAGTCAAAATTGCAATTTAAATATTGTTGTTAGAAAAGAATCTGGTTCTAACGGTTGGAGCTATGTCAGTGGTTTCGGAGGTCACGAATTAAATGCTACCATAACTAAAAATGATGGGGTGTTTATAGAGGGAACTTTCAGCGGAGAAGTCATGGATGCCGAAGAAGCATCTTTAGGTATCTTAGAGGGGAGTTTTAGAGCACGGGTTCAGTAAGTTTTCAATGCAGTGAAGCCAACTGAGCCGCTGCTTGGAAATAGATGCATGAGAGTCGGATTTATTTTCGCTCTGACATCTATTTTAATTTCCACAGGAATTAAATGATTCCTATTTTTAAAATAAAAATTTGACAAGAGAATCCAACATAAAACAACTAATAAAACGATGTAAAAACCAGGAATGGTCAGCTCAAAAAGAGTTGTATCTGTTGTATGCTGATGAATTGATGTCAATAGCTGTTCGTTATTCTAATGATCTTTCCTCAGCCAAGGATTTAGTACAAGAAACATTCTTAACGCTTTTTAAAAAAATCGATCAATTTGATGAAGAGAAAGGAACGCTTGGGGCTTGGTTGACACGTATTTTAATAAATCATTCCTTTAAAGAATATCGCAAGAATCAGAAAATGATTTTTTCAAGTGAAGCAGTTTTTGAAGAAGCACTATCTGATGAAATTTCGATTATTGAGCAATTGGAAGCAGAGGATATTTTGAATCTTTTGAAAGAATTACCAGAAGGTTGTCGCACTATTTTTAATCTAAATGTCATAGAAGGTTATCGACATACTGAAATAAGCAAGATACTCCATATTTCTGCAAGTGCTTCTAGGGCTCAATTGACGCGAGCCAAAAAATTACTTCGTGCACTAATTGAAAGAAGGATGCTGATTCAAAAGACTAGGTATGGATGACTTAGAATATTCGACAAACTTTTGAGTGTCTAAATAACTAATAAAAATTTGTGATTATAAAGGACTCACAAATTTTATAATATTTTGTAAAAATGGAAGAACATTTTAAAAATAAATTAAAGAATCATAAAGTCGATTGGGACAAGGAAGAACTCTTGGATAATATACAAAAAGAACTTTCTCAAAAAAATCGTTCTAGATTTGGTGGGCGTTGGTTTTTGTTATTGCCATTGCTCTTTATCTCGACTTGTTGGGGCGTATTGCAAATCAATTCTTCTTCTAAAAATGTAATAGATATAGAGCAAACAATAAGTTATGATTTCAATAATTCTAAAATAAACAATAACGATTCTTCTGTAGCTGACTTTAATGAATCAGGAAATAACAAAACAATAAGTAAGCAGATTAGCCCAAATTCAAATGAGAACCAAGCAGCTCAATTAAATAGGACCTTATCGAGTGAAGAGAAAACTGCTTCAAATAGCCTCAGCTTTTTAAATATAAATTCTTCTTCTAAAAATAAAAGCGAAAATGTTTTTTCTTTTAAGAAGGAAACAGTTTCTGGAAATATATCTTCAGAAAGTGCAAGCTTGTCAACCTCTACAAATACAAATACGTCTACAAATGCATCTACAAACACAAATTCATTTGCATCATCTAAAAAAGCAGCTACCCCGCTTACCATTAAGCCGAACACCATTGATTACATAAGTAAAGATCGAAAAGAAATAAAAGCCATGGAGCGACTTCCATTGTTAGAGTTAGCATCCTTAGCATGCGAAAATGAAATACCAACTTCGTCGAACTTTATAAAAGTAAGAGGTTTTAATCAGGAGCAAAAAGTCAAGATAGCTCAGTCCAAAAAATATTTTATTTCAAGTGGTACAGGAAAGATAGGCTTAGTCAATCGTACTATTGATGCCACAACTAATGAGCAAGAACATAGGAAGGATTTGAAACTAAATCAAGAAACGATCAATAGTAGATTTTTACTCTCGACCGATGTCACCCTTGGATATCAACATCAATCAGGTTGGAGTTTGGAGTCAGGATTAGAATACAACAGAATTGTTGAATTTTTTAAATTTGATGACACCTTAAGTTATGAGATTATAGATGGGAACGATAAGGCCTTTTACTTTTTAGATCAAAATTTAGATACCTTATTTTTTAGTGACTCAACACCATACATTAATTCCGAAATAAGAAAAGTTAGACATAACAATTATCATTCTTATTTTAACATTCCATTGATACTTGGCTATCATTATAAAATTAGAAAAGCCAATATATTTAGTACCATTGGTATAAACTATGCTTTTGGACAAACCTTTAAAGGTCGTGAGATTCTAGTAGATGATAGTGGGGATTATGTAGTCGCAGACAACCCAGCCTTTGAATTGAAAAGTAGAATCGGCTTTCAATTAGGAATTGGAGTAGAATATCCGCTGTCCCAACGCAGCCACTTTTTTACGAAATTGGCTTATCAACGTAGTCCTAAACTCAGTAGAGCTGGCTTAGAGCAATCCTATCATGCTTATTCTTTAGGCATTGGGATTAAAGTATTTATAGACTAGTAAAGTGTCTTTATTTCTTGATTACAATTTTTATTTGTACCTATCAGGTTATCATAAGTATAGTCACGATCAATGTGCAAATCCCAACTGCCGTAGTAAACTTCCCCATTCCTTTTGATTTGGTCCAACCTGCCAAAGATATGACAACAATTAAACTGATAATTCCTAGAAAGAAACTAATCGATCCAATAGTTCTAGGAACAAATAGATCATCTTGAACTACTTTAAAAGGAAATCCATCTGTTGTCATGAGAAGCAATTTAGTCATGCAAAATAATGTCATTAAAAAGAAGCCCGCTGCTAAGGTCGCGGCTACCATAATGTTTTTGAAGAGTCGGGTATTTATTTCAGAAACCAGTAGATTAGCAACAACAGCAATCGAAAATCCACCAAGTAGTGAACTAATCATGATGGTTTGCTCAGCCAATTTATTCCAATATTCAAAGGTGATTTCAAGCATATATTAATCAATAAATTTTATTTGAAATTCTTTATAGTACTAGCTGATATTCTAAAGCCTACTAATTGCTTAAAGTTTGAAATTTATTTATTTCAGCTTTGCTTTTTAAATATACTTTCTTTTGAATAATATAGATATTGTTTTTTAGTTAATTTTTTATTATCAGAATTATCTCAGACATTCAGCCTTTCAAAAAGAAGTGGACAAAATGTTTTACCATTTTGCCCCTCTTGGTATATTTTAAATTTTTTCAGACTTATTTTCCAGTGTTGATTATGTTTTACACTTGTAAATTTTTCATCCTTTGCCTTTGGGCTATTCAAATATTAAAAACTCATTCTGGCGTTTAGCGAAGCAACCAACCAAACAAAATTAAAGTTGCTATTGTTAGAAGTGTTTACTATAGTAATGTCATCACTAAAGAAAGAGAAATCCATTTTGAATCCATAGGAAATTTTTTCATTCAATGGCAACATATATCCTGGCGTCAATACCAAAGTAAATTTTTTATTGGGACGCCCGTGGGTTTCTAAATCCCCTTTTTCCTTTTCATGACTTATACCTAGTCCCAATTGTAAAAAAACATTACCAAAGGGTATTATTTTGTCACCACTGTAAACTCGGCCCCCGACTAAAAATTGCATTAAGTTTGTTGCATTATTGTCTAAATGATCTTTTAACTTATGTCTGCTATAATAAAAAGAAGCTAGAGCACCTACATGCATAAAATCATTGGAGAGGATATTTCTTTCATAGGTTAATCCCAACATTAATTGTGGAGATTTGTGGTTTTTTCCAAATCCATCTTTCTTGGGAATCCATAAACCTATCCCAAATTCAACTGAGTTTTTATTATAGTCGTCAATGTTAATGGTTTTGTTTTGTGCACATAGATCCAAATGCGCAAAAAAGAAGAGGGTAATTAAAAAGAGAATTTTTTTCATAAAATGGAATTTTAGGGGTAAAAATTTTTAAGATTATCAGCCTATTTATTACTTATAAATTACACATTCATACTCTTAATAACAGGCTTGTTAAATTTGGTTAGTACAATATACTGATTTATCTTAAATGAAGACTATTTTCTACCTTTCTCACTGCAAATAAAGTAGTCTAGCTTGATTTAAGCTTACAGTCAGTGTAAAAATTTTAACTCAAATATGCCCTATCTACCAATTCCATTTTATATCCTAAGTTGAAAACAAAAAGGGTTCAAGATGTTTTATCACCTTGAACCCTTATGTCATGCATTTTATTTATTTATCTATTTATTTATTTATTTATTTATTGCCTTCCAATTACAACGCGTTTTACTTGCAATCTTTGTTTGCTATTTTCTAAGGATACAAAATACAAACCTGCTTTCCAACCATTACCATTGATGGCAAATTTTGTGTCATTTGTATCAGCTGTAACAGAGCTTCTAAATTTTTCGCAACCAAAAACATCACTTACTACAAGTTGGTAGTTTTGACCTTTTAGGGAATTAAATTGCACTGTGAAATTATCTAAAGTAGGATTTGGGTAAATATTTAACTTAGGCTGTTCTTTGCTAAATTGTTTTGAAATACGAGTTTGCAAATTTCGTGTTTCTAAGATAGTAGCTTTACAAGCCTGCACTTCGGATAAATTAATATTTAAATCTACATTGTTTTCACTTAGTCCATTACTAAGCTTGACTGTGATTCTTTGTATATTTCCTAACAAAGAAACCTCTGCTGAAGTTTGATCAGCTCCACTGTATATTTGGTGACTTGAAATATTTTCATTCATGTCAGTATATCTAATTTCAACTATATCTATATACTTCTGAGATGGCTTGCCATTTTCCTTCGCACCTAAACCACTAATTCTAAAAGTTGGGTTCAATTGGCCACCCAGTTCTACAGTTGTTTGCGAAACTCCTGTACCTGAATGAGTCAGTAGGGGAAGTGGGAATCCTGTCACGAGATCAAAACAATCATCACATCCATTTGGAATCTCATCTGCATCATCATCTAAGTTATCATCAAACCCAATACATTGGTCGTCAATATTACAAACACCGTCATCATCGTCATCTGCACAAGGAGGAGCGCATAAGGTAACAGAGGACAATGAAACACTATGTAAGTTTGCGGTATTGCCTTCATATTCATTTGACAATGAAACAGTAACAGATTGAACATCCTCAGAAATATTTACCTGAATACTATTGACACTGTTTCCTAAGAAAGTTCCATAATTTAAAGAATTACCAGCTTCATTTTCATAGCTGATCTCTACTTTGTCAACAAATCTATTGGTGGTTTTGCCTTTTTCTCTTGACTGTAAATCTGAGATTGAAAAGGACACATCTCTAGTCATTTCCGGAAATGTCATCTTAATACTAGTTGCCCCAAATCCTTGATGAATGAGTTCACTTGTTACAAATGGCATTGTTTGTTCCATGCAATCAAAATCACAATCATCAGGAGTACCATCGCCATCTGTATCAATGGTATCATCTCCATTTGAGCAAATATCATTTGCATCGCAGACACCATCGTCATCGCTATCTGCAAATGTTCCGGCGCAGTTACAATTAGCATCATAAACATCTTCTGTTGTACAAACATCTCCATCATTGCAAGATGCTCCTGGTAGAAAGTTGCAGTCATCACAAGCATCAGGTATGCCATCAGCATCAGTGTCTACATTGTCATTTCCATTTGGGCATATGTCATCCGCATCACAGACTCCATCATTATCTGCATCTGCAAATGTTCCTATGCAATTACAATTTGAATCATAAAAATCAGCTACAGTACATGCGTTTCCATCATCACAAGCGGTACCTATAGGCGTAGAACAATCATCACATGCATCTGGTATGCCATCATTATCTATATCAATATTGTCATCTCCATTTGCGCAGATATCATTTGCATCACAAACACCATCATTATCACTATCTGCAAAGGTTCCAATACAATTACAATTGGCATCATAAGCATCGTTTGTCGTACAATCATTTCCATCACTACAGCTTGTACCAGGAATAAAATTGCAATCATCGCATGCATCAGGTATGCCATCTCCATCTACATCTATATTGTCATTTCCATTTGGGCATATGTCATCCGCATCACAGACACCATCATTATCAGCATCCGCAAAAGTTCCAGTACAATTACAATTTGCATCATATACATCCTCTGTCGTACAAATATTTCCATCATCACAAGATGTGCCAATAGCAATTGTGCAATCATCGCAAGCGTCAGGTATGCCATCATTATCCGTATCTATGTTGTCATCTCCATTTGAGCAAATATCATTCGCATCACAAATACCATCATTGTCGCTATCTACAAAAGTTCCCACACAATTACAGTTTGCATCATAATTGTCATTGCTTGTGCAATCATCTCCATCGCTACAACTTGTGCCTTGTATAATATTACAATCATCACAAGCATCAGGTGTGCCATCTCCATCAGAATCTAAACTGTCATCTCCCTTAGGACAAATGTCATTTGCGTCACAGACACCATCGTTGTCACTATCTGCTATAGTTCCAGCACAATTACAATTAGCATCAAAGACATCATCGGTTGTACAAACATTCCCATCGTCGCAAGCTGTCCCAGCGGTACATCCTCCTCCTGTTATATTATCATAACAAAAAGGTGTAATGTCTGTTGCAGTAAATTCACTTCCCTCAGCTATTATATTTCCTGTGGCATCAGTTACAGAATAAGAACCATTTCCGTATATGCAACACAATCCATCAGAATATTGATCTTTCATTATAAATTCATAACAACCATCTGGAATACAAATTTGTCTAATTTCAATTGGGGTGCTACCAGTATATCCTACACCACTGTATAGCACTACACCATTAACATCTACAATCTCCCAACTTGTTTCTCCTGGGTAATCATCCGTTGTAACAGAAATAGTTGTGAATGTACAATTATCACATGAGTTTGGAACACATGGGTCGCTGTCATCTACATCATTCGCGCCGCAAAATCCATCTTGATCATTATCTGGAGTTGAGATACCTGAACAATTGCAATAAGAATCTATGGCATCATTTATTGTACAAGGATTGCCATCATCACAAGGATTGCCTACTTCTGTACAAGCTTCACAAGGTGAAAGACATGTAGCGTTATATACATTATTTCGAATAAGGTCTCCTGGTTGCTGGCCAAATCCTAAACTGAAATCCATGCCTACATTGTTCAAGTGGCAGTAACTCATAATGGTTCCTCCTTCTTGAGGGATGATAGGATTTGCCGCATCATAGCAAGGTGAAGTGTTATTAGCATAGTCATTTCCACAATCATCTATTTGAGTATTATTTCCATTCCAACTACAACTATGTGTATGAGGAGAGCCCAGGTTATGCCCTATTTCATGCGTCAATACATTTATGGTCCAAGAAAAAGAGGGAACATCTTGGTAGCTTGTATTAATTCCACTATAGCCGGTCTTATGGACATTGCCACATAATGCATTCAAATAAGCAATTCCTCCTCCGCCTTTGGTTCCCACAAGATGCGCTAAGTCTCCATTAAAACCTCCACTAACTGCCGAAGAAATTTGGTCTAAATAATCACTAGTACTTGGTCCAATATAGGGATCTTCAATATCCCAGACAAGAACTTGGTTTAAAGTAATATCGATAGATTCATTAGCATATAAAATGCTTACTTGACTAAATGCTCCCGCAATATAATTGTAGGTAGAAGAAACAGTTCCAAAGTGACTAAATAAATCGTAATCAACTTCGACATATAGTCTAACACAATTATCTGGATTTGAATTTCTTCCCTGACTTTCTACTTGATTAATTAAATCTTCTTTTAGATCTCCTGTAAAACAAGATAGGGTAGGTTGCTCTTCAAGATCTTTTTCTTGATATAAAACGTATTCTTTGGTTTTCTGAACTTTTGCTAGTGTAAAAATTTTCTTCCCCGTATCAATGGTACCAGAAATTTCATCTTTAAAAATATTTATTGCTACTGTAGAGTTTTCGTATCCTTCTACAACACCCCAATAAAATAAACCTATCTCGCTATTTAGTGTGTTGCCTTTATTTGAAGCAGCATTTAAAATAAAAGATTCAGTAAGGATATCCACTTTTTGTAACTCAAGTTTTAAAGGCTGGCTTCCTTGGATAGGAATGCTCATTTTTAATAAATCATTCTTTCCTTGCAAAATCTTTTTACTAAAAGCAGCATCAATATTTAACCACTCTTTTTTCCCTTTGATAGCTTTATCGGCTTTTTCGTTTTTATTTAGAGTGGGTTTAAAAGGTGTTATAAGTTTTACTTTTTTCAATGCTTCAGACTTTTTGTCAATCATTTTCTTAACTGATGATTGAGAAAAAAGATTTCCATTAAACAACAGGGTCGCAGCAAAAAGAAATATGGTTTTTACTAAGATCGACTTGGTAAAATTTTGAATCATTTGTTTTATTATAAATGGTTATGAAATTATCATTAAAGTGATAAACACTAAATAGTATTTTAGGAAGGGATTTAAACTAAGGGAGTATTAATATGGGAAGTAAAAAAAATAGCTTTTTCTGAAAATAAAGCCTATTGAAGGATACTTGTGAATTGTCAAACATCATACCATATACCTCTGCTTTTTAGTGATGTTTGTGACATAGAATTTGGCTTATTAACTGCATTTGGTACTGAATAAAATGGCAATTTTTCTCCCGTAAGATCCTAATTTACGCTTCGTAAGTTGATTGTTATATGGCTCTTTTTTTATAATTCAACCTCCTTTGATTGACTTCATAGGAGTAGAATCAAGCAGAAAAGTGCTACTTTTGATATTTAGTACTAGTTTTTTCTGCACTAGAATTCATTCACTTAAACTCAAGCTAGTATATAGATGCAGCACAAACTTATCTCTTCACCACTTCAAGGATATACAGACTTCCACTTTCGGAATGCTTTCCAGAAATTCTTTAGTGGTATAGATCAGTTTTACGCACCGTACATTAGGTTTAATGGGAAGATGATCATTAAACCAGTATATCAGCGAGACTTACTTCCCAAAAACAATACGAACTTAGAGGTCATTCCTCAAGTCATGACTTGCAATGCCGATGAATTCATATTCGCTGCAAACTATGTCCGTTCACTCGGATACAAAGAACTAAATTGGAACTTAGGTTGCCCGTACCCAATGGTCACTAATAAAGGGATGGGATCTGGTCTGATTAAAGATCCTGAAAAAATTGATAGGATCCTTGATCGGATACATACGGAAACGGACATCATAGTCTCTATGAAAATGAGAATGGGCTATGAGCATAATAGAGAAATACTTGAAGTATTTCCTGTTCTAGCAAAATATCCAATTAAGAATATTGGAATCCATGCACGGATCGGTGCACAGCTATATAAAGGTGGGGTAGACCTAGATGGTTTTCAACGATGTATAGATCATTGCGATCAAAAATTGTACTACAATGGAGACATAACCTCTGTAGAAATATTCAATAAATTGGCTGAGCGTTTTCCTAGCATAGATCATTGGATGTTGGGTAGAGGATTGATTGCTGACCCTTTCTTGCCCA
>CALIIW010000204.1 GCA_938018185.1 uncultured Saprospiraceae bacterium | reverse complement strand
TACAATGATTATTCTGTTGAAGGCAAAACATTTGATGAAATTCTTAAAATCGGCAAAAATTTAGAATCGAATGGCTTGGGTATTAATTACGCCTTCGAAGCAGATGGGCAAGAAGAGCCCTTTAAATGTATTCTAAGAAATGATGGTTTGGCTCAAGTTCGATTAGGTGAATCTTCGAAATTAAAAAAAGTTTTGAATTTTAATTGCCAATTTGAAAATACAAGCAATAAAGAAGTTTTCTTAAAGAGCAGTACTTTCCAAATCTTTGGTCCATTTAAAGATCATCTCAGTTCTGTAATGTATAAGGTTAATGTTTTATTCAAGCCTGGCGAGAAAAAAAGTATCAATTTTTATGCAGACGGGAAAAACATAAGTCAAAATGTGAAACATCTAGCTGATGAAAGAATTTCAATTACTAGGATTGATGATATACTACTGCTATCAGAAATTAAATTTGCAGGATCGAGCTCCTCTTTAAAAGCTCCTTTATACGTAGAAGAAAGAGATTTTAACAAAGGTCGGTTCCCGCCTACAAAATCTTTTTCTTACTACAAAGAATTAAAAGGTGATTCTTGGATTGAAAAAGATGCCTCAGGTAAGGTAACTAAACTGAATCTAGGACCTGCAAAACTGAAATAACAATTTCAATTGAATCATTTATCGTTTAGGATTAAATACCTTCAGCAGATTCTTGACTACTGATAAGATTCCTAAGGGTCTCAACATTCATTGGCTTATTCCAAAAGCCTTGAACAAATTCAAAATTTGCAGCTTTTTGCTTATCAGAACTGCTCAAAGAGGTTGTCAACATTATAATAACCTGTTGAGTATTTATTTTTAATCTTTCAAATTCTTCAATAAATTGCCAGCCATCCATAATAGGCATATTAATATCAAGAAATATATACTCTGGCAAAATAGCTGTTGGATCTTCTTTAAGTTCTACATATTTCTCCAGCGCTTTTTCTGCACTATCAAAAAAAACAGCCTCTTCACAGATATCAGCTCTTTTTACTATAATTTTATGATAAACGTTTGTAGCGTGATCATCATCAATAAAAAATAACTTTTTAAATTTTGTCATCTTATTAATATTATGAATGATTAATAGGTTAAATAGTTTGCCCCACAGAAGTAGCATTAATTTTTTCAGTCTCTAAATCTACTCCTAGCAATTGTTTTTTAATTGTAAAATAAACGGTTGTCCCTTCGCCTAATTTTGACTCTAACCAAATTTTACCTTGGTGCAGGTCAATAATTTTTTTACAGCTTGACAAACCTAAACCAGATCCTTTGATGTCTGTGTGTGAATGTGATTTTTTAAAAGGAATAAATACATCTTGCAATTGATCTTGTCCAATTCCAATACCATTATCCTCTACGGAGAATTTCCACTCCCCTTCCATTTCTTCACAAGCAACCAATATCTTCAAAAGCTGATTTGGTTTCCTAAATTTAATTGAGTTAGAAAACAATTTATTAAGTAGACTTTTGATTTTATCAGAATTTGCTTCAATTGCTGGAAGCTCTTTTATTTCAAATTCTAATTGATCTACCTCCTTATTTCTTGATAGGTTAAATAGTATAACCTCAAGAATTGTATTCATATTTATTTTAGAGTGCCTAGTCGTTTCATTATTAATAGAACTATATTCTATTAAGTCCAAAACCAGTGTCTCTAATTTTTGAGTAGAATCCATGATAAAACCCAGATATTCTTTAGAGTCATCATCCAAGCATTCTTTTCCAGCCAGATGTTTTCTCAAAATGTCCGCAAACATCTTAGTATTTCTTATAGGCTGTTTTAGATCGTGGGAAGCTCTATAGAAAAAATTCTCAAGTTCCTGATTCATTTCCATTTTAAAAAGATTTACTATTGTTAGAATAGAAAGTTTATTAGTAAAAAACAATAATTAATCCAAAGAAGTCAATCTGACAAATTAAATCTAAGTGACGAAATTACTACCGATGTTGACGAAAATTAAACAAGGACTTAGACTATATCAAGAAGAAAATCGCGATAAAATGGCAACAAGTTCCTCCGATGACAAAGAAGTGCCAAATGGTATGATTATAAGGAATGTGTTCTGAATTATAAAAGATCGTTCCTAAGGTATATATAGAACCGCCAGCTAAAAGAAATGCCAAGCACTCAAAATTCAAAGAAGGATAAGCAAAGAAAACAGTCAAGAGTCCAAGCCAACCCATTATTAAATACATAGGTAAAGAAAACCAAGCTACTCTTTCAAAATGATATGCTTTGAGGTAAATCCCAATAACAACCATGCTCCATAGCATAATCATAATGGAAGTACTCAACCAAAAATCTAAATATGTCAAAACAAATGGCGTATTCGTACCAGCAATCAGAAGATAGATACAAATGTGATCTAAGCGTCTCAGGAAGGATCTTTTCTCCGTATAGTAAAATGCATGATACAAAGCAGAAGATCCATACACAGACAGTGTAGCAAGGCAAAAAATCAATGAACCGATTTTTAAACCAAAGGAATCTTGAACAGTTGAAATGTAATATATATAGGGAAAACTTATTAGAAAGAAAATAACAAAAGCGACACCATGTGTAATGGTAGACCATTTCTGATCCATTTTTTCAGTAGTGTCAATATGTTCTTTTCTGTGTAAATTCAATTTATAAAATTTGCTTCTTCACTTTGCAAAGCATTAAGCAAAGTCATCATGACGACAAAATCGTCAAGACCAAAATAAAAATAGTGTAGCTGATTTAAAGTTGGATCTAGGAAGGTCTTCTGCTATTACAACGCATAAAGCGAGTAATACGTTCCTTTAAAATTTGATATTTGCACAATAAATTTGAAAAAAGTTGTTAGACGATATTTTCAACATTCTATTGAAAGTTAAAATAAGTAAGATAGCAGTTTAAGCTTTGAGAAGCTCTTCATTATTTTTCGTCTTATGCAACAACCAAGCGCCGTAAAATATTAAACTTAAACCTATAAGCATGATTGTATGACAAACATCATGGTATGTGAACCAACGGTTGACCCCAATTCTATTTAATTGAAAATATGGAATTGAAAGTGATATTAAAAAAGAAAATAATATCCATCCAGTACCAAGCATTTTGTGTTTGAAAAACAGATAGGCAAAAGTTGGAATAATTAAAAGGCCAGCAACCATGTTATGGTAGACCACATAAGAAAAGTGATTCTTGTAGAAAGCAATAAACAAAAAAACAATCATCAAAGTTATTGAAAACAGTTTATATTTGTCTTTGTACTTTTGATCCAAATCGGGTACTAAAAACATACTTGCTATTTGCAAAAAGTACATACTTAAGATTGTCAAAACCCAACCAGGATATTTTCCTTCCATTCCTATATACGCTTGTAGTCCATGTCCAAATAGCCCCCCAAGAAATGTTCCTGCGGCCATAGAGAAAAAATAATAAACGAAATATTTTTTTGCTTTTGTAGACTTTAAACATTTCCTAATTATAATTGCAAAGTACAGACATGCAGCTGCTAAAATAAAATCCGTAAGCATGGTTACGGGTTCAGTTATTTTAAGTCCAAGCAAAGTAATAAATGGATGTTCTTCCATCAGTTTTTTATCCTAATATTATTTTCGAAGATAACATTAAGCTGGTTTATTATGACAAATTTGTTTGAAATAAATGAGAGCAAGAAAAACATCTACGTTCTTTTTCAGATATGGCAAAAAAAAATGACAGACCGGGGGAGTCTGCCATCCTTTAAATATAGAAAAACAATTAGACGTTTGAGGCTATTTTATTTTTAGCCCTTTTTCTATCGTTCTCCGTCAAATAAACTTTTCTTAGTCGAATGTGATTTGGTGTAACCTCTACATATTCATCACCTTGGATGTATTCCAAAGCTTCTTCTAAGGTAAAATCTATTGGCGGAGTCAATTTAACTTTATCATCAGCTCCTGATGATCTCATATTTGTTAACTTCTTAGTTTTGATTAAGTTAACAACAAGATCATTCGGCTTAGAATGTTCTCCAACAACTTGACCTTGATAAATATCTACATTTGCAGGAATGAAGAACTTACCTCTTTCTTGAAGATTAAACATACTAAAAGGAATAGATTTGCCTGTTTCCATGCTAATTAAAGAACCCTTTTGTCTACCTGGAATATCTCCTTTCCATGGTTGAAATTCTTTAAATCTATGACTCATTATAGCCTCTCCCGCTGTAGCGGTTAAGATCTGATTTCTTAATCCAATAATTCCTCTGGAAGGAATTTCAAAAACCAATTGCATTCTATTGCCTTTTGGTTCCATTGATAACATTTGACCTTTTCTCTTGGTCAACATCTCTATAGCTCTACCTGATACATCCTCAGGAAGATCGATATGCAATTCTTCAACTGGCTCATGCTTTCTCCCATCAATTTCTTTGATGATAACCTGAGGTTGTCCAATTTGAAGTTCGTAGCCTTCTCTTCTCATCGTCTCTATAAGTACTGCTAAGTGCAATACTCCTCTACCAAATACTCTAAAGGAATCACCTGATACTTGCGGCTCGACTTTAAGAGCAAGATTTTTCTCTGTTTCTGCTTCCAAACGTTCTCTAATATGTCTAGAAGTAACAAACTTACCATCCTGACCAAAAAATGGAGAATCGTTAATAGCAAACAACATACTCATTGTCGGTTCATCAATTGCAATTGATTCTAAAGCTTCTGGATTTTCTGGATCGGCAAATGTATCACCAATTTCAAAATCATCAGCTCCATATATTCCACAGATATCTCCCGCTTGAACTTCTTTGACCTCTTTTCTTCCTAAGCCTTCAAAAACAAACAAACCTTTCATTTGATGCTTTTTCACTACTCCTTCCTTGTTTATCAATGCTATGTAACCTGGCATTTTCAAGGTTCCTCTATTCAATCTTCCAACGGCAATTCTTCCAATATAAGATGAAAAAGCCATTGAAGTCACTAACATTTGAGCAGTTCCTTCTGAAACCGTTGGAGCTGGTATATGAGCGACTATTGCATCAAGCAATTGGATAATATCATTTGTTGGTTTTTTCCAATCCAAACCCATCCAATTGTTCTTAGCAGAACCATAGAGTGTTGGGAAATCCAATTGTTCTTCCGTTGCATCAAGATCGTACATAAGATCAAATACAGCTTCTTGAACTTCGTCTGGACGACAGTTTTCTTTGTCTACCTTATTTACTACAACAATTGGCTTTAAGCCTAAGGCTAATGCTTTTTGAAGTACAAATCTAGTTTGAGGCATAGGTCCTTCGAAAGCATCTACTAAAAGTAAAACACCGTCTGCCATGTTCAATACTCGCTCCACTTCACCACCAAAATCGGAGTGACCAGGCGTATCAATAATATTGATCTTGATTCCTTGGTATTCAATTGAGCAATTTTTTGCCAATATCGTAATGCCTCTTTCCTTCTCTAGATCATTGCTATCCATTATTAATTCACCAGGCTTCTCATGGTCGCTAAACAACATACCGGCATGCAGCATCTTGTCTGTCAAGGTAGTTTTCCCATGATCTACGTGGGCAATGATGGCTATATTTCGTATATCTTTCATAAGATGATTTGAAAAAAGGCACAAGATAGCCAAATAGCAAGTAGTTGCGCCTAATAAGGAATAAAACTTGTAAGGCCTTATTTTGTTACTAAATCAATGCTTTTATTTCATTCAGTGACATAATAAATCCTATTGATGACAGAATGCGTCTTTATATTTTGTCTAATGCATTTTAGCATATGTTTTATTGGGAAGAAAATAGTATTAAAGGAAAAATAAATTATGTTTTTTTATGCAAAAAAAATACTTTTTTCCATTATTTATTAAATATGTAGCTTCAATTTGGTGAATTATCATCTAATTTGAACTTCTAGCATAGTGTCTAGTCTAAATCCCAAGCAAATTGATTTTGGCATTCTCAACTTTCCTTATGATCGAGTTTTTAGGATTTTAGCAAAAAAATAGACCTGAGCACATCTGCTCAGGTCGTATACAAAACACTCCGAACCATTAAGAGAACTAATCTACATTGTCATGTAGATAAGAATTATTAGTATGTAACTCTATTCTTCCTGAATTGTCTTCAACAGTCCAATTCGACATTTCTTTTTCTTTAGCAACAAGGTCTTCATTTTCTATATCTACTCCTCTTCTCAAATATGCTGGCTGCTTTTCTAATTGAGAAAAATTATCTGGTGTTATCGCATTTTGACGTCCAACCCTCATTTTTTGAATTCTAGACATTTCTCTCTCTTTTTTTACATTTGCATCAAGCTCTGCTCTTGCTGACTTTTTATCAGCTGAATTGCTAAATTGATACTCCTCCTTCATTTTCTTCATCTTGTCCATCACATTATCAAATACAACAACCTTCTCATGCTCAGAATCAGCAGTATTGTCGGAAGTTATGGTTGACAAATCGTTTTGCTTGTGCTCATCCAAAGTTAGGATGACTTTTGCCTCGCGAGATTCTCCAAAGACTTTCTCAATATTGTTTCTTTCGAAGCCCGTAGCGATAACTGTTACAGATAATTCTTCATCTAAATTTGAGTCAAAACAATTTCCCCAAATCAAGTCGGTGCCATATCCAGCTTCTTCTTGAACAAATTCAGTGATTTCTGAAATCTCATCCATTGTTACCTCTTTGTTACCAGAAGCAATATTTATTAAAATATGTTGAGCACCTCTAATGTTATTATCTTCCAACAATGGAGAGTTTAATGCTTTATCAACTGCTTCAATAGCTCTAGCTGTTCCTTTAGCGGTTGCTGTCCCCATTATAGCTACACCAGAATCTTTCATTACGGTGTTCACATCAGCAAAATCCACATTTACAAGACCGCCTACTGTAATGATCTCAGCGATTCCTTTTGCTGCTGTTGTCAAAATATTATCTGCATTAGAGAAAGCATCCGTCAAAGAGCTATTGCCATGCAATGCTCTAAGCTTATCATTAGAAATGATCACTAAAGTATCAACAGCATTTTTCAACTCTTCTAAGCCTTCAGCGCCCTGTGTAATTCTTCTATTTCCTTCGAATTTGAATGGTAAAGTAACTATAGCTACCGTCAAAATTCCCATCTCTTTGGCTGTCTTTGCAATAATTGGCGCAGCACCTGTACCAGTTCCACCACCCATACCGGCAGTGACAAATAACATTTTTGTATCGTCTTCTAAAAAGACTTTGATGTCTTCAATTGACTCTAAGCAAGCTTGCTTACCCACTGAAGGTAAACTTCCTGCACCTCTTCCTTCTGTTAAAGATGGTCCTAGTTGCAATTTAGTAGGAACAGGACTTGCTTCCATTGCTTGTGCATCTGTATTACAGATTGCAAAATCAACTCCTACTATTCCTTGTTTAAACATATGGTTCACTGCATTGGAGCCACCTCCCCCAACACCAAGGACTTTAATTATTGATTTGTCCTCTCTTGATAAATCGAAAATCATAATTTTAAATTTTGAGTGTTTGTAAATAGTTCACGGTATTTCGCATTAAAATTCTGTATCATCTTTTTCCGCAAAGAATTTCTTTGCTCCATTAAAAAAGGTATTCATAAAACCAGGCTTCTTCTCTTCATCTGTAGTAACATCTTCTTCAAATTCAACATCTTGTTCTAATTCAGCTAAAGCTTCAGCAGCTTCCGAAGCATCCAAAGCTTCCAACTCCATTTCTCTTTGCTCTTTTAATGACATTAGAAGCAAACCTATACTTGTAGAATAAATAGGAGAATGTAATTTAACAGGATATCCTTGTGCCAGCTCTTCAACTGGGTAACCAATTCTTGTATTATACCCTGTACAAAGTGCTGCTAGATCTTCAATGTTACTCAAAAGAGATCCGCCACCAGTTAAGACAATTCCAGCAATCAATTTATTATCTAAGTTTACTTTTTCAATTTCAAATACTATAAAGTCAAAGATCTCCTCTACTCTTGCTTGAATTATTCTTGACAAATTCTTTTCAGAAATTTCTTTTGAATCTCTCCCTTTCAAATCTGTGATTGCAATGTATGTGTTATCAGATGCTTCAATTGCTAAAGCATTTCCAAATTGAACTTTGAGTTTTTCTGCTTGTGTTTTCATCACATTACAGCCTCCCTGTATGTCTCTTGTAATTACATCACCACCAAAAGGAATGACAGCCGTATGTCTTAATATTCCTTCCTTATAAATAGTAATATCTGTTGTGCCTCCACCAATGTCAACCAATGCGACACCTGCTTCTTTTTCTTCAATACTTAGGATTGCTTCTGCAGATGCTAATGGCTCTAAAGTAAGAGAACCCAATTCTAAACTGCATCTTTTTATACATCTTTCAATATTATTGAAGGCTGCTTTTTGACCAGTAACTATGTGAAAGTCTGCCTCTAAATGGATGCCAGACATTCCGATAGGATCTGTAATCCCTTCTTCACCATCTATTATAAATTCCTGAGGTACAACATGCAAGATCTTCTCTCCAGGATTTAAGACCATTTTGTAAATATCCGTGATTAATTTTTCAACATCTGCTTTACAAATTTCAGTATGCGTATCATCTCTAGTAAGCATTCCATGCTTTTGTCTACTATCGATATGCTTGCCTGCAATTCCAACATGGACGGTATGAATTTCTTCTCCAAGTTTTCTTTCACATTTGGCAATAGCATCCCCAATCGCTCTTACCATTTTGTCAATATTGGCTATAACTCCTCTCAATACTCCGTCAGAAGTAACAGTAGATTCTGCCAAGATCTCAAGTTTTTCATACTTATTGAAGCGACCTGCCAAAACGCAAACCTTGGTTGTCCCAATGTCTAATGCAATGACAGCACCTCCTTTTTTTGTAAATTCTTTTTTCTGCATAGTGTACTCAATTTAAATCAGTGTTTCAAGATTTCTCTAAATAGTGTTTTTTGCCTACTACCTGACCATCAAAGCGAAGGTCTATAGTCATATATGTATTCCACCCTTTATAAGGCATACCGTCCCGGTAGAATATTTTTAAGTTTTCTAATTTTGTTTCAGCTTTATTAAAATTGCCAAACAATATATTTTGCTTCCCTACCTTAGGGCTCATCTCTATCTCCCCTTTTTTATTTACATACAACTGCTCAATTTGAGCTTTCAAGAAATCATCTTCTCTTATTAAAAGTGCCAATTTATATAGATCAAATAAAATCCCAGTTTCAGCTTTAAATTCTTCATCGTTGTACTCTGTTATATTCCCATTGGCAATTAAAATTCTAGGAGTAAAGTGTTTTGATATTGGAAGTCTTACTCCTGCCTCATCCAAGTAATAGCTGGTATCAAATTTATCGATAACTCTCAATACCGGCTCTCTTTGATTAACTTCTACATTGATTTTATTTAAAGCGTCTATGTAAACATTTGCCTCTTTAATCATTGGAACATTTTCCAACAAATTTTCAACCTCCAACAATTTTATCTCATCAATGGCCACCCCTACAAGATCATAGCCAAATACTCTTTCTATAATTAGTTGAATGTCCTCTTTCATCAACATACTCTTACCTTCCTCATAATCTTTTATATTGATATTCAACCTAGAAGAATAGGATTCTTTTTTGCTTTTCACAGCAGTTATCACTACAAAGCATAGCAAACCCAGTCCAACTATTGAAGCGAGTTTCCACATATTATTTTTTATGCCTTGTTGATTTACTTTCATTTAATCAAATTTTATTTTCATAAATTGTTTTGCTGGCTCTACTAAAACATCAATATCACCTGCACCTAAAATTAATAATATCTCAAATTCTAATTCGTTTAACTTTCTTAAAAATTTATCTTTCTCCACTACTCTTTTATTTTTCGTTTTCATTTTTTCCAGTAAAAAATGCGAATCAATTCCCTCTATTGGCTTCTCGCGCGCTGGATAAATGGGAAGTAAAATAACTTCATCCAATTGATCCAAAGAAGCTGCAAAATCATTCGCAAAATCCTTTGTCCTTGAAAAAAGATGTGGTTGAAAAACGCCACAAATCTTTTTATTAGGAAACAACTGCCTGGCGGCATTTATAGCCGCATTCAATTCAGTTGGATGGTGTGCATAATCATCAATTAATGCGGCACCATTTTTTTTATAGACAATATCAAACCTTCGTTTGATCCCTTCAAAACTTAACAGTCCTTCTCTAATGGAAGATTCTGACAAGCCTAATTTTAAAGCTATAGTTATAGCTGCAGTTGCATTCTCTACATTATGTTTACCAGGTAGTGTAAATCTTAAACTTTTAATTTGATCCTGTTTTGATTCAAAATCAAATTCAAACATTTCATCTACTACCCGAATTTTTCTTGCTTTATAGTTTCCTTTCTCCAGTCCATAGTGCTCAATTTTTACATTCTTGAGCGCATCCAAATTCAGATCAACATTTGAGTTCAACAACAAACTACCTCCATTCACTACTTTGTTAGCAAAAGCTACAAAACCTGATTCTTTCATTGATTCATGATCACCATAAATATCAAGATGATCAGCATCAGTGGAAAGAATTACAGCAATATCTGGAGACAGGTGTAAGAAGCTTCTGTCATATTCATCAGCTTCGAGCACAATCCATTCTCCTTTGCCTTCCAAGTAATTGGACTTGTAGTTATTTGCAATTCCTCCTAGAAATGAAGTACAATCTACTCCTCCGACCTTTAATAAATGACTGAGTATCGTACTTGTGCTTGTCTTCCCATGAGTCCCTGCAACTGCAATTGTCTTTTTTTCTTTGCTTATCCTCCCGAGCACTTCAGCTCGTTTTAAAACAGGAATTTGCATTGTCAATAAATATTTTAGTTCAATATGATCTTCCGGAATTGCCGGGGTATAAATGACCATATCTAAGTCTTTTGGTATGAGATCCAAACTTTCTTTAAAGTGAATCTTCATTCCTTGCTTTGTCAAATTATCTGTCAAAGTAGTTTTTCTTTTATCGTAACCAAATACTTCAATGCCTAAGCTATTAAAATACCTTGCTACTGCACTCATCCCTATTCCTCCAATGCCTATGAAATAAACTTTTTTTAAGTCCTTTATTTTCACTTGCAAACTAATTTGACTTTTTAATATTAGCTAGATTCATAACTTCCTTTGCAATCTTTTTTGCAGCATCTGTAATCGCTAACTTTTTTATATTTTCACTCAATTTTTTTTGTTCTTCTTTGTTTTCCAGTAAGCTTTTCGTTCTCAGCAATAGATCCTTTTCTATGTCTTTATCTGCAACTAAAATGGCTGCATCAACATCAACAAATGCTTTGGCATTATATGTTTGATGATCTTCAGCAACATTTGGCGATGGCACTAAGATCACTGGCTTTCCAATGATGGATAACTCAGCCATTGTTCCAGCTCCTGCTCTTGCTATGATCACATCTGCCATTTCATAAGCCAAATCCATTCTATCAATAAACGCTGTCACCTTTACATTTTCTAAGGCAGCTGTTTTACAAGATGAATAGGCTTCTTCATAGATTTTTCCACATTGCCAAAGAATTTGTATCTCCTTATTCTGTTCGAAAAAATCTGTTTGCTTTTTCATCAACATATTAAAACTCCAAGCTCCCAAAGATCCTCCTATCATAAAAACCGCTTTGTGCGCTTCATTAAATCCAAAATGCTCAAAAGCTTCTTTCCTACTAGATTTCATTTCCAAAAGGGATGCCCTTACAGGGTTTCCTATCAACTGTATTTTATCCTTTGGAAAATATTTTTCCATGGAAGGATAAGCCACACAAATTTTAGAAACCTTTTTGGCCAGCAATCTATTTGTGATACCAGGATAAGAGTTCTGTTCTTGAATTAAAGTTGGAATCCCTTTTCGTGTCGCTACTTCCAAAGTTGGACCTGAAGCAAAACCTCCAACGCCAACCACTACATCTGGTTTAAACTTTCTTATCAAACGTTCAGCCTTAAAAAGACTAGCTATTAGCTTTACTGGAAAAAGTATATTCCGCCACATTTTTTTTCTGTGGAATCCACTTATCCAAAGTCCTTCGATGGTATAGCCCGCTTTCGGTACTTTTTCCATCTCCATCTTCCCCTTCGCTCCGATGAACAATATTTCAATGTTTTGGTCATTTTTCTTTAATGCATTAGCGATTGAAACTGCGGGAAAAATATGTCCTCCCGAACCGCCACCACTTATGATTACTCTTAATGACCTAGTTTTCAACTTTCACTTTTACTTTCGCATCTATGGTTTCAATATATCTGCTTACAGATAAAATTATTCCTATCATAATACTTGCAAACAAAAACGATGTCCCTCCCATACTCACCAAGGGCAAGGTCACTCCAGTCACAGGTACTAAGTGCACTGAAACCGCTATATTGACAAATGCTTGCATGACTAAACTTAAGCAAAGGCCAATAGCTAGTATCGATCCAAAAGCCTTTGGACTTTTCGTAACTAAGCTTGTTATCCTAAAGAATAGCCAGACATACATAATCAAAATAAAAAAACCGCCAAGCAATCCGTACTCTTCTATTATAATTGCATAAATAAAATCTGCATATGGTGAAGGAAGAAAATTTCTTTGATAACTATTCCCCGGACCTACCCCTGTCCATTCACCATTAGCAATTGCTATTTTCGCTTGTTGCACTTGATAACCACCTTCTGCATTAGTTACAAATTCTGTAGTTCTAGCTGCCCAAGTATCTACTCTAATAAGATCTGGTGCAAATTGCCCAATGATGATCAAGCAAGAAAATAGAACCGTTCCCAAAATAAGAAGTAGGCCTAGAAATTTCCAATGCACTCTACCAATAAACATCATTAAAAAACAAGTTGTAAACAGTAGTATTGCTGTTGAAAGATCTGCTGGTGCTATTAAACCACAAACTGTTATTACCGGAATAATAATCGGAATAAAAGCAGATTTAAAGTCTTTGATATAATCTTGCTTCGCCGAAATCACTCTAGCTAAATATATAATCAAAGCCAACTTGGCAAAATCTGATGTCTGAAAAGTTAGGTCAAAAAATGGTACAGATATCCACCTTCTTGCCTCGTTTAAATCTGCTCCAAACACCAGAGTATAAAAGAGTAATGGTATCGAGATAGCTAAGAAAATAGGCGCCCATTTACTGTACTGCATATAATGTATGGTATACATCAAGTACATCAAACCGAAACTTAAAACCAAAATGATAAAATGTTTAAACAAATAGAATTCAGTATTACCGCCTCGTTCTTGAAAAGCAATAGTGGTCGTCGTGCTGTACACAGCAAGAAGAGAAAATACAGACAAGAAGATAGCAATCAGCCAAATGGCTTTATCTCCTTTTAATTCTGTTTGTATGTTTGTCGCTATCGACATAAAATATTTTATCTAATTTTTAATGTTACCAAAGTAATTACTGCTAAAAAAATTCCTATTATCCAAAAGCGCGTTACAATTTTAGCTTCTGGAATACCTTTCTTTTGATAATGATGATGCAAAGGAGACATAATAAATATCCTTCTCCCTTCTCCATATCTGCGCTTTGTGAATTTGAAATAAGAAACTTGCATCACAACAGATAAACTCTCTGCTACAAATATTCCACACAAAATTGGAATCAATAGCTCTTTCCTTATCAAGATGGCTAGGGTCGCTATGATTCCACCTAAAACTAAAGAACCAGTATCTCCCATAAACACCTGCGCTGGAAATGAATTATACCATAGAAACCCCATACAAGCACCAATCATAGAAGCTGCAAAAATTACAAGCTCACCAGTATTTGGTTGGTAAAGGATGTTCAAATAGTTTGCAGCGATCACATTCCCAGAAACATAAGCTAAGAGACCAATTGTGGCTCCGATTATAGCTGACGTTCCAGTTGCAAGTCCATCGATGCCATCTGTTAAGTTGGCGGCGTTAGACACTGCGGTGATGATAAAAATAACAACAGGAATAAATATGAGGAACACATATTTTTTAGCCTGAGCATAATCTAAAAACCACAGTAATCGCGCATAATCCAATTCATTATCTTTCAAAAAAGGTACATTCGTCAGTGTACTCTTTACGACCGCATATTCGGTCAAGAACCCTTCTTTAAGTGGATCTTTTTTATACGTATCTAAAATTTCATACCCTTCACTTTTTGCATCGGCGGCTTTAACAACAACTGTCATAGAATCCGAAGCCAACATCACTATTCCTACTACCAATCCTAATAATACTTGACCTAGCACTTTGAATTTACCGCTTAAACCCTTTTTGTCTTTTTTGAAGACTTTTAGATAGTCGTCAATAAATCCTATGAGTCCGAGCCATAAAGTTGCGGCTAGCATCAATATTATATAGACATTGCCGACCTTTGCTAGCAAGATGGTAGGAATTACTATCGCCAAAATGATAATAAGACCACCCATAGTTGGAGTTCCTTCTTTTTCTTTCTGCCCATCCAATCCAAGATCTCTAACCGTTTCTCCTACACTCAGCTTTTGTAAGTATTTGATGATTTTTTTTCCAAAAAAAATGGAAATCACCAAAGACAAAATGATCGCTGCACCTGCTCTAAAACTTAAAAATTTGTACAAATTCTCCAGAGGAAAATCGTAATTCTGTTCTAGAAATTCAAATAAGTAATAAAGCATTTATTTCGTTCAAATCTTTTTTTAAAAGCAGTTGGAAACGAGGCGAACCTCGCTCCAACTGTCCAATCTGAGAATGATAATAGTCCCTCCACTACTATTTTCTTAGCTCGTTTTATTTCTTTGAATTTCTTCTCAAAAACAAAACTGTTTATATTATTCCAAGTTCTTCTTTAAGAACTTCTTTATCGTCAAAAGGCTCACGCATTCCATTCACTTCTTGATAATTTTCATGGCCTTTACCAGCTACCAAGATTACATCTCCTTTTTTTGCCATTCTGCACGCTGTTCGGATCGCTTGTTTTCGATCTAGGATAGAAAGAACAGATCTCTTTTCTTCGAGGTCCAATCCGTTTTCCATTTCCTGAATTATGACATTTGGATCTTCTGTTCTGGGATTATCAGTTGTCAAAATCAATTGATCACTTTGTTGAAATCCGATCTTTGCCATTTTTGGTCTCTTTGTCTTATCTCTATCCCCTCCACAGCCAACAACTGTTATAACTCTGGATGTTTTAGATTTTGTATCGTTGATGGTTTGCAATACTTTTTCCAGTGCATCTGGTGTATGTGCATAATCAACTATTCCGACTACTTGATCAATTTCTCTAAGAATGTATTCAAACCTTCCTTTTGCACTCTGCAAATTGCTCAAAGCTGTCAGGAGTTCAATTTCTTCCAGACCTAGCAATAAGCCACATCCATAAATCGCAAGAAGATTTTCGGCATTAAATTCGCCTATCAATCTTGAATGAAATTCATTGCCATTAAAATTAAGAAGCAATCCTCCCAAGCCGTTTTCAATCAGCCTTCCTTTAAAATCAGCTAAGTCTTTAAAAGCAAAGCTGAATTTTCTGGCCTTAGAATTTTGAACCATTACAGCACCTCTCTTATCATCCCCGTTATAAAGGGCGAAGGCCTCTTTATCCAAATGATCAAAAAATAATTTCTTTACTCTAATGTATTCCACCATGCTGCCATGGTAGCCCAAATGATCATGAGAGATATTTGAAAAAATTCCTCCTTCAAACTTCAATCCTGCCACACGATGCTGATCGATTGCATGCGAGCTAACTTCCATAAAAGCAAAATCGCATCCTTTTCTTACCATTTTATCCAGTAGCTCATTTAAAGAAACTGGATCTGGAGTTGTGTGTGTTGCTTTAATAACTTCATCAACAACTACATTTTCAATCGTTGACAACTTGCCGGTTTTAAAACCCAAGTCATCAAAAAGACTTTTGAGTAAAGTGACTATTGTCGTTTTTCCATTGGTGCCTGTAACACCTGTCAATCGTAATTTACGAGATGGATTGTCGTAATAATTACAAGCCATCAAAGCCAATGCCTTTGCACTGTCTTCCACCTGTATATAGGTGATTTTATTATTTATTTGCTCTGGCAATTTTTCAAGTACTATTACAGAGCAACCTTTATTTATGGCTGCGTCTATGTAGTTGTGTCCATCTGTAGTTGTGCCTTTTATTGCTACAAATGCGGTAGATTCCAAAACTGCTCTGGAGTCAAATTTTATGTTGTCAATATGTCGATCAAAATTCCCTAGTACTTTTACTAGTTTGATCCCTTCAAACACGATATCTAACTTAATCTGCTTCATATAGCAGAGATCAACCCAAGGTCAATTGAATAAGCTGATCAGTGACTCTTGTACCTGGCTTAACAGATTGAGCAGTCACCTTTCCTATGCCTTTAACTTTCACCTTCATTCCCTGATTTTCTAATACAAAGAGTGCATCCCTTACACCCATACCAACGACATTTGGAATTAAATTTTCCCCACATGGCCTTTCTTTCAATACCAAAACCTTATCTCTTGCCTGAACGGTGGTCATCATTTCCGAACTTGATTCTATTTTATAAGGCAACTTTAAAAGATCAAATACAGTTGTCATATCCGAAAGCGAACCTGCAAAATGCTGTGGCAATGAATTGTCCGCCAATTGTGGTTTTTTATAATTATTAAGTGCCTTATGTAATTCTGGTTTATAATAAAATATCTTATCCATAATTTCTCTGAATACTGGCCCGGCTACATCTGCACCATAGATCTCATCTTCTTTCGGATCTGTTATTATAACAATGCAAGAATACTTCGGTGCATGCGATGGAAAGTAACCTACAAAAGAAGACCTGTGACCTAACTTCTTTTTCTTACCAGACCTATAGTTAATTTGTGACGTACCTGTTTTTCCTGAAAAATTGTACTTATCTGTTTGCAATTTTCTAGCTGTCCCACTTTCAACTACCCCATCTAATAATTTTTTAGCTTTTGAGATTGTCTCCCTAGAAGCTATTCTTCTTTTAGAAAGAATTGGATTTAAAACTTCAATGGAAGTTTCTCCTTCTTTAATCTCAGACACCAAGTAAGGCTTCACATATAAACCATCATTGGCAATACTATTATAAAAACTCAAAATTTGTAATGGTGTCATGGTTACTTCATAACCAATTGACATCCACGGTAGAGTCAAACCAGACCAATTATCATTTGCATTGTCTGGATCTTTGATATAAGGATCAGGCTCCCCATGAATTTCAATACCTGTTGGCTCATAGAGGTTAAATTTCTTAAACATATTAAGCAATCGCTTAACTCTAATATTACCTTCTGCATCTACCCCTTGATAATTATCATAGACCAAACTAGCAATACCTACATTTGAAGATATTTCAAATGCATGTTGCACCGTCGTAGAATCCATGGTAAAACTCTCAGAAGAGGAATCCTCCATCTTTTCTGTATAAAATTCTTTTTCACCTCTATAGATTGGGATGTTATCATGTAGATCTACTTTACCTTCTTCTAATAGAGCAAGCAAGGAGGCTAATTTAAAAACTGATCCAGGCTCTATAGAAGAACCTACTCCAAAATTGTAAGTTTCAAAATAACCACTTGCAGTTTTCTCAAGGTTTGCAATTGACTTAACCGCTCCAGTTTTTACATCCATTAAGATGGCGGTTCCTGATTGAGCATTGTGGTGCTTCAAAGCAGTAAGCAAAGAATTTTCAGTGATACCTTGTAAATCAATATCAATTGACGTTACAATATCTTTTCCGTTAATAGGCTTAATCTCCGCTTCCTCATTGATTGGTATCCTAACCTTATCATTTACTCTTAGTGTAAGACGTTTACCATTTTGCCCTTGTAGGTATTTGTCAAAAGCTCCTTCTATCCCAACAGGTTTTGCATCTTCCCTAACATAACCTATCGTTCTCTTTGCAAGCAAGTTGAAAGGAGTAAATCTTTTTGGTGTGGACTCTACAATAAATCCTCCACCGTTTCTACCACGATTAAAAATTGGAAATTTTCTAATTTTTTCCAACTTTTCAAAAGATACGTCTTTAGCGATTGACATATATCTTGCGCCTTTTTTCTTTGCATCTAAGAGACGCTTTCTCATCCCACCAGGCGTGTGAGAGGAGTTGACATGTTTTGATAAACAATAAGCCAAACTATCAACATTCTTTTCAAAAATCTTATCTGTAAGGCCTGCTGCTTTTGTATCAAAATGAATTTTATAAAAATCCAAAGAAGTTGCTAGAAGGCTATTATTATCAGATAATATATTTCCCCTTTCAGCCGTAACTGACTCATACTTTAGGTATCTCTTCTCCCCTATCTCTCTCCATTTATCTCCTTGACTGACAGAGATTTTTATCGCCTGAAAAAACAGAAGACCCGCCACCAGAACAAATCCGGTGAGCACTAAGTACATTCTTATTAAGACTTCGTTTTTCATTTAATAATTAATTCGATACTATTCTATATGGCCTTTGCTGAGGCGGTTTTAATCCTTTATTTTTCACATCATTTTCTACAGCAGCATGCTTTGTTTCGTCCATAATTTTGGCTAACAAAGCCATATGAAGTCGATTCATTCTTTGTACCTCCTTTTCTACAATTCTAGTTTTTCGTACTTGCTTTTCAGCAAAATGCGAGTTTGCAATATAGATCAAGGCCAAAAACCCGATAAAAAGGAAAAAAAATAGATTGTCCATCAACCATCCGGAGTGGACGTTGTTCCAAAAAAAATACTCTCTAAAACTCTTTCTCCTTTTCATTTAAATTTTTGACAAATACAAAAAAATAACTGTTACAACTTTGTTGTAAGGAGTGATCATCTTTTCTTTGTTGTGGTGCTATTGCGAAGAGAATCCTGTCAATGATAGGATTTAAACTTCAAACTTATTCTAACTTTTCTGCTATTCTCATCTTCGCGCTTCTAGCGCGTTTATTTATTCTATTTTCTTTCTCATTAGCCACTATTGGCTTTTTTGTTATCAACTTAAATGGTTTATACTTATTACCAAAATCATCTTCTTTCTGCAGGCCTTCAACATTACCTGTTTTCAAAAACTGCTTAACCATTCTATCTTCCAAGGAGTGATACGAAATAACCACCAACCTCCCTTCAACATTCAAAACTTCATGCGCCTGTTCCAAAAAATCTTTCAACACCTCCATCTCTTGATTCACTTCTATCCTTAAAGCCTGAAACACTTGTGATAGATACTTCAATCTATTTCCCCTTATCACAGAATCTATGGCATTCATAAAATCAGAGGTGGTCTCAATCTTTCTATTCTTTCGCTGCTTGACAATTTCTAAAGCCAAACTTTTAGAATTTCTTACCTCTCCGTATTTACTAAACACATCTTGAAGCTCACTTGCCGAATAAGTATTAACAAGTATAGCTGCAGTTAAATCTGTTCCCGAATTCATTCGCATGTCTAAATGCGCGTCAAACCGGTAGGAAAACCCCCTTTCTGCTGTATCAAATTGAAAAGAAGAAACGCCAAGATCTGCGAGTATTCCATCCACCTTTGAATAACCATGAACCCTTAAAAATCTTTTCAAATAAGAAAAGTTACTATTCACAAAAAGGAATCGTTCGTCTTTCAATACATTTTGCTCCGCATCTAAATCTTGATCAAAAGCTATTAAACGACCTTTGTCGCCTAGTTTTTCTATAATCTGTCTGGAATGGCCTCCGCCTCCAAATGTAACATCAACATAAACCCCGTCTGGTTTTATATTCATACCAGCAATACTCTCCTCCAGTAAAACTGGCACATGGTAGGTCATAAACTAAAACCTGGTTTATCATTATTATTATCATCAGGAAAAATCTGCTCTGCCAATCTTAAATAATCAACAGAAGGCTCTCCTTCAAGCTGGATGTCAAAATTATGAGGTGACCAAACCTCAATTCTATCATTCAGCGCATTTAATATTACTTCCTTTTCAATTTCTGCATACTCAAGTAACCTTTTACTCAAGAGTATTCTTTCTGAACCATCTACTCCTACTTCGGTTGCCCCTCTATAGAAATATCTCATGAACATCAAATTTTCCTTTTTAAAAGTACTCTTGCTATTCACTTTGGCTGCATAATAATCCCAACTCTCTTTTGGATAAATATTCAAATATTTTCCAAAACCTCTATTTATTACAAATGGTACACTAGCTGCTTTTCCTAATTGCATAAGCAAAGCGGATGGAAAACGTATTCTCCCCTTGCTATCAACCTTACAATCATATTCTCCTAGTAAAGGCGTCAAATTAAGTGCTTCGTTATCAGATGTAATTATTTAATCAAATTTAAAACAAAACTTACACTTTTTCACACATATCTACACATATCTCCACCTGTTAGATAAAATAAAAGGCACCGAAGTGCCAAGGCTTAATTTTATAATCAATTAGTTTATAATTAATTTCACTTATTTAATCAAAAAAATGATTGTTTTAGTTCTTCACAATTGAGTGTTGGTAACTTAATTTAAAACCTGAGAGCAATTCCCACCTAGGAGCCTTTCAGGTCTTTAATGGGTCTTTTAATTCCCACTTTCTTCGATTTGAATACTTGATTCATTCTCATAACTATCACCCCTTTGATGGCTTCGCCAATAATATTTGAAGACATTTTGGAATTCCCTTCCATTCTATCAACAAAAATGATTGGAACTTCTGTCAATTTGAACCCAAGCTTCCAAGCATTGTATTTCATTTCAATTTGAAAGGCATAACCTATAAACTTAATTCTATCTAGGTCAATCGTTTCAAGCACCTCTCTTTTATAGCAAACAAATCCAGCAGTTGGATCTTTAATATTCATCCAAGTAATCATCCTGACATAGAGTGAAGCCCCATAAGAGAGCACTTTCCTATCAATTGGCCAATTTTCTACACCTCCATTTTTGACATACCTAGACCCAACAGCCAAATCAAACCCATCTTTGGAGCAAGCACTATGAAGCCTAACCAGGTCCTTCGGGTTGTGAGAAAAGTCGGCGTCCATCTCAAAGATGTAATCGTATGAATTTTCTATAGCCCACTTAAATCCAGCAATATAAGCCGTTCCTAAACCTAATTTCCCTGAACGCTCCAAAATGAATAGCTCGTTCGGATTAGATTTCATCTTTTCTTTGACGATAGCAGCTGTCCCATCAGGAGAATTGTCATCAACAACTAAAACATGAAAATCTACCTCCAAATTGAAGACAGCATCTATGATTTTAGATATGTTCTCTTTTTCATTATATGATGGTATAATTACCAGCCCGTTCGACAATTTTTTTAAATTTTATTCAATCTTTTAACGCAATAATACTCGAATTGATTTAGAATGAATTGTAAATATTACGTTAATAATAATCTATCGGGTGATAAATATATAGATAAAATGGTAATACTAATGGAAAATAGATTAATTATATCGCCCTCTCAAGGCTGATCTGCTTTTAAAGAGCTGGATAATTAGTTGGATCAGACTCATTCATCATGTTGTAAACAGCTTCATATATATCTTCCACTTGGGGCTTTGTAAAATAATCTCCATCAGAACCGAAGGGTGTTCTATGCGGTTGGGACGCCAAAGTTTTAGGTGCTGAATCCAAAAACTGATAAGCTTTCTGTTCTTCAAGAACCTTTTGCATCATATATGCTGTGGCTGCACCATAGAAATCTTCGTCTACAAATAGTATTCTATTTGTTTTTTTCACAGAATCCACAATCAAAGCTTCCAAATCAAAAGGTATTAAAGTTTGAACATCGATGAGTTCTACTGAAATATTCACTTTTTGCAAAAGTTCAACTGCTGATTGGGCTATCCTGACACAAGAACCATAAGTAACTAGTGTAATGTCATTTCCTGCAGTCAAAATCTCAGGTACACCCAATGGCAACGTATATTCTCCTAGGTTCTCAGGCATGACCTCTCTAAGCCTATAGCCATTTAGACATTCAATAACCAAGGCCGGATCATTTGATTGTAGCAAGGTATTGTAAAACCCAACAGCTTGAACCATATCTCTCGGAGTGATGATATACATTCCTCTCAAAGAATTGAGAAGCATCCCAATTGGAGAGCCGGCATGCCATATCCCTTCTAGTCTATGCCCTCTTGTTCTAATAATGACTGGTGCTTGTTGTATATTATTTGATCTATACCTCAGTGTTGCAAGGTCATCTGACAAAGGTGATAAACCATATATAAGGTAATCAAGGTATTGGATTTCTGCAATAGGTCTAAAACCTCTCATAGCCAGGCCAATTGCTTGGCCCATGATGGTCCATTCTCTTATTCCTGTATCAAAAACACGTTCTACCCCATACTTTGTTTGCAATCCTGCAAAACCTTGGTTCACATCACCAATTTGCCCAACATCTTCCCCAAAGGCGACTATATTAGAATGTTTTTCCAATGCTTGATCGAAAAATTTATTCAGGATTTGGAAGCCTGTTTTAGTTTCTGAATTTGAGTTTATTTCTTTATGAATGATTGGTACTTGCAAGGCTGAATTTGCATCCTCACTATATAAGTACCTATTGTATCTCTTTTTCCCAAGATCATTAATCCTATCAAGCCAATCCAGTAATCCTTGCTTTAAAGCTATAGGTTGGCTTACTAAATTAAATTTTGCTTTTCTCGCTATTTTGATCAATTCAAAAAGTAAAGGCTCTCTTTGCTTGACCAATTCTGCATGAATTTGTAGTATTTCAGCTTCTCCTACCTTATTACTTATAGCCTGTAAAATTTCTTCTAGTTTAAGCTTTTCATCAGCTATCGGCTTCATATACTTAGCCCAAGCTTTCTCTTTACATTCCTTTACATAAACCCTTGCCTTTTCTTTTATTTCTGCAATTTCAATCTCACTGGCAATATTGTTTTGAACCATCCATTCAGCCATGACTTCATTGCAATCGTATTCTTTCTCCCATTGCAATCTGTCTTTGCTTTTATATCTTTCATGTGAGCCAGATGTAGAGTGGCCTTGAGGTTGGGTTAATTCTTCAATATGGAAGAGAGCAGGTATATGTGTTTTTCTTACTCGTCCGATCCCTTCCAGGTACATTTGAACAAGGCCTTGATAATTCCAGCCTTTTACTTTATAGATATCTAAACCTCCTTTATCTTTTTCATAACTAAATCCAGCAAGTGCATCCGAAATACTTCCTTTGGTCGTTTGAAATTCTTTTGGCACAGAAATTCCATAGCCATCATCCCAGACTGAAATTGCCAAAGGTACTTTCATAACGCATGCGGCATTTACAGATTCCCAAAAAACACCTTCTGAAGTAGAAGCATCACCAATGGTGCAGAAAGTAACTTCATTGCCATTAATAGAATGCATTTTGTTTGGATCAGCTTTTGGGAGTTCTCGAAATTTCTTTGAAGCAAAAGCTAAACCAAGAGCTCTGGCCATCTGACCTCCAGTTGGAGATATGCAAGAAGAAATGTTATAAGACTCCGTATGATTGGTCCAAGCTCCTTTTTCATCTACCAAAGGAGTTGCATAGTGGTTATTCATTTGCCTACCGCCAGAGAATGGATCATTATCTGCATCAGCATAAAGTTGAGAGAAAAACTCTTCTATACTGCAAAGACCCAAGGCAAACATAAAAGTTTGATCTCTATAATAGCCAGATCTAAAATCTCCTTTTTTAAAAGCTCTAGCCATGGCGACTTGAGGCACTTCTTTGCCATCTCCGAGAATACCAAATTTACCTTTTCCAGAAAGCACATCTTTTCTTCCTGCCATGCTCGCTTCCCTACTGACACAACAGATCCAATAATCACTTAAGACCTCTCGCTTGTAAGTATCTTTCTTAGCAAGATCGCCTAATTGCTCAATTTCAAGGACTGGATTTTTTGTCATGTATAGAGATTAGATTTATGCTTGTTATATATGTAAATTTATTACAATTCAAGAAGTCTTAAATTACGTCACAAAAGTAGTAATTTTATGCCTATTTCATTCATATTTTACGCTAAAATGGTCATCTAGGTTTGACTTTCGCCCCTTAACAAACTATTAACCATGAATCGAGTCACAAAGCTTTCTTATTATGCGTTTTATGTGTAAATTTGTATTAGAATTAATTTCGTGATCAATAAATATATTTTATAATGAAAAGTCTTTTATCACTAGTTATACTTTGTTTTTCTGTTGGAATCTTGTTTGCCCAAGATGCTCCAGCTACACAGACAGCACCTGAAGTTGAGGAAGCTCCACTAGAAGGAGGTCCTATTATGGAATTTGACGCTACGGAAGTAGACTATGGTACTATAGAGCAAAATGCTGATCCTCTTAGAGTATTCAATTTCAAGAATAATGGAGATCAACCGCTTGTAATCAAGCATGCAAAAGGAAGCTGTGGTTGCACAGTACCTACTTATCCAAAAGAACCAATTATGCCAGGAGAAACAGGTGTAATTGAAGTTAGATACGATACCAAGAGAATTGGCCCTTTCACTAAATCTGTAACTTTAACTACAAATGAGGCAGCAGGTAGAAGAGTCCTTAAAATTAAAGGTAAAGTGAACAAACCAGCTGAACAACCAGCTTCTGTTCCTGCTAGTTCTCCTTCTATATTCTCTCCTGAACAAAAGAAAGGATAGAAATTAGATCAAACAAATAATCTTAAAAAACCGATACAACATCATGTTGTATCGGTTTTTTTATTTCTTTTAAATCCGTGTACGATTTTATAGTTTACACCTAAGAGAAAACCTTTGCCTGTAAACAGGCAAAGGTCTCTAACCCAAACAAATAAACACAAAAACTACTTTTATTGAATTACTAATCAAAAATAGCTTGGAATAGTAGCAAGACCAATAGGCAGTCTATTATTTTGTGACATTAATTTCGACACTTTTGATAATGATATATCAGTAATCATTGATACTCCAGCGATAAAGTTGTATTCTAATTTTTACTTATATTTAAACTATTTAGCTTCATATTTGTATTGATTTTTATATTTTAGTCAAAAAAATTACAAATCCTTATGATCTTAGTACTATCCCCCGCAAAAACACTAGATGAAAGTCCTAGTGAATTTGATCACAATTCAGCACCTGCCTTTCTTAAAGAAACGAAAAAATTGGTTTCGGTACTGAAAAAAAAATCCACAAATGATCTGATGAATCTAATGCATGTGAGTGAAAAAATTGCTGTATTAAACAAAGACCGTTTTAAAAAATTCAAAACTCCTTTCAGTTTGGAAAATTCCAAACAAGCCATTTTTGCCTTTAAAGGGGATGTATATTTAGGCTTTAATGTTGAAGATCTAAATCAAGAAGATTTACTTTATGCTCAAAATCATGTAAGAATTTTGAGTGGTCTTTATGGCTTACTAAAACCTCTTGACCTAATTCAACCTTATAGATTAGAAATGGGTACTCGTTTATCAAATGGACATGGTACCAACTTATATGAGTTTTGGGGAGATAAGATTACAAACCAATTAAATAAAGAAGAATTCTTAAAAGAAGATGATTTTTTGATCAACCTTGCATCACTAGAATATTTCAAATCAATTAAAAAGCCTAAATTAAAGTCAAAGGTTATCAATATTCACTTTAAGGAAGATAGGAATGGAGCATTAAAGGTCATTTCCTTTACAGCGAAGAAAGCAAGAGGGGCAATGGCCCAGCAAATCGTGAAAAAGAAAATAAATAAACCTGAACAACTGAAAAAGCTCAAGGTACTTGACTATAAATTTAATTCGAAGTTGTCTGATGAGCAAAACTATCTGTTTATCAAAAAATAAAACTTCTCTTCCCAAATTTGATTTTCCACTAATAAATCAATCGTTTAATCGAAAAAATATCCTTGTTGATTTAAAAAACACTATTTTATTGCTGAAAATAATCTAAGAATGAAACTGACGTTTTATTTATATTGTTATAAATAAAATTTGGATAGATCAATTAAAACTTTTGAATTTTGTTAGCAATACTACCAATACATTCCCTTGTCTTTGTACCTATCTTTTTACAAATGTGGACATGTATGCTAATATTGGAGCATCAGAAAAGAGAAATTCCTATAAAAATAAACGCATATGCTTTAAATACCCCTCTGTTTTTGACAAATTCAGAGATAAACGACCTCGAAGAAGGCCTTTACCTAAAAAACAATTCTCTTTTTGAAGTTCAAGACGAGGATTTTGTATAAATCAATACCTATGTACTCAGAAGACCATATTAAAGAGGCTCAACAAAGAGTCAAACATAAAAAATCATTTTACTCTAACCTATTTAGCTGGTTAGCAGTCAGTTTCTTTTTGATGATGATCAATGCAGTCAGCGGAGGAGATGAACCTTGGTTTATGTTTCCATTCTTAGGATGGGGATTAGGGGTCGCATTTCATGGCTATGCTGTTTTTGGTGCCGCAGGCAAATACAACAAAAAATGGGAACGAAAACAAATGGAAAAGGAATTAGAACGTATCAGAATGTCTGAGGCACAATACACTCCAGAAGAAAGTCCTTATGAATTGCCTGAAAGAGAAGAGTTAGAATTGGAAAACTTCAAAACCCTGAGGAAAAAATGGGATGAAGATGATTTTGTTTAGAACAATTTAGATATTTTTAATTATATAATTAATTGATAAAAATTTCATTTTTCAAGGTAAAAAAGAAAAAAATGAATTAATTTTTATTAAATACGTATTATTAATTTTTATAATACTTTAGTTATCAGGCCTTTTCTGGGCATTTATTTTTTTTTCAAAAAAGATCAAAAAAAACGTAACCTTTTTTATCCTCAAAGGAAACCCTTTGTAAAGTCCCCGTTTAATTATAATGAAAGGTAGACATACTATGATTGAAAACTATAGGCCTATCTTTTTTCGACTTCAATGTTTTTTTATAATAGCATCCCATAGCAGCATTTTCTGAAAACAAAACGATGTTTTTAGAAGTCAATTAGACGGTATATACTTTTTGAACCGATTATATTTTTACTCAGGAAAGTTCTTATGGGGATCTATTATTTATAAAGAATAAACTATAATAAAAGATGACACAATCTCCAATCTGAGATGAGGCCATCCTGAAAAAATATACCGTCTAAAAACGAGGACAAATGTCCTTAAAGATTTCTGCTAAACTCGATTGTAAATCCGGATCTGATCAATTGCTCCCCGCTTTTGATTGGTCCGGAATTTTTAATCTGATTACTTATGTTTACCTCCATTAATAGTTAAAAAGCTGTATTTGACTTTAGTCTTTTACGGCTTTTTTTTCTCTTAATCTTTCATTAATCTATTCATCTACCTAGGCTAGCGGGAATAAATATCTATTTTTAGCTCTTAAAGGCAATACAGCCTTAAATATTTTTTATAGTTAAAAAGAAACATCCTTGAATCAGATCTTTTCACAATTGATTGCTTCTAAACTTTCTTTAAAAAAGGAGGCCGTCTTTCAGACGATATTACTATTAGAAGGTGGCGCGACAGTACCTTTTATCAGTAGGTATCGAAAAGAGGCTACTGGATCTCTAAATGACGAGGAAGTATCTGGAATTGCAAAGGAATTAAAAAAGTTTAAAGAAATAAAAGCTAGAAAAGAGAGCATCCTAAAGGCCATTGAAGAACAAGGAAAATTGAGCCCAAAGCTCAAGGATAGAATTGAAGCTACCTGGGATCTTTTGATTCTGGAGGATATCTATTTACCATACAAGAAAAAGCGTAAGACAAGAGGCACAATGGCCAAAGATAAGGGATTAGAGCCTTTAGCTGAAAGTATTTTTCAGCAAGAAAATCAAGATCCGATGCAGTTGGCTAAAAAATTCTTAAACAAAGAAGTCAAAAGTATAGAAGACGCCCTCCAAGGTGCCAGAGATATTATGGCAGAATGGATCAATGAATCTGAAAACATAAGAAGCCAAGTTAGGCAAGTATTTAGAAGATCAGCGAGCATACAATCAAAATTAGTCAAAGGAAAAGAAGAGGCCGGCGCCAAATACAAAGACTATTTTAAATTTGAACAATTACTTTCTAAATGTCCTTCACATCGTCTCTTAGCAATGAGAAGAGCTGAAGGCGAAGGCATATTAAAAATTAAGATTCAACCTTTAGAAGAAGATGCTTTATTCGCTATTGAAAAAATATTAATAAAAAATAAGTCAAAATCTGCGAGGGAAGTTTTATTAGCCATGCAGGAATCATACAAAAGACTTTTGGGTCCCTCTATAGAGACTGAGTTTAGAACTTTATCAAAAGAATTTGCAGACAAAGAAGCCATTCAAGTTTTTGCTCAGAACCTAAAACAGCTTTTGCTCAGTCCACCTTTGGGGCAAAAGAGAATAATGGCATTAGATCCGGGATTTAGAACAGGATGCAAATTAGTCTGCTTAGACGAAAAAGGAGATTTCCTCCATTATGAAAACATATTCCCCCACCCTCCTCAAAATAGATTGCTTGAATCAAAGGAAACAATTATGTATTTAGTTGACAAATTTAAGATTGAGGCTATCGCAATTGGTGATGGTACTGCCAGCAGAGAAAGCATGGCAATGTGCCATGCTATTTCTTTTGAAACTGCCGTTGAAGTCATCTTGGTTAATGAAGCAGGCGCGTCAATTTATTCCGCTTCTAAAATAGCTAGAGAAGAATTTCCAAAACAAGATGTAACTGTTAGAGGCGCGATCTCGATAGGAAGAAGATTGATGGATCCCCTAGCGGAACTAGTAAAGATAGATGCCAAATCGATTGGTGTAGGCCAGTATCAACATGATGTAAATCAAAACATGTTGCAAGAAAATTTAGATCAAGTTGTTGTTAATTGTGTAAATTCGATCGGTGTTAATTTGAATACTGCAAGTAAACATTTATTGACCTACATTTCAGGACTAGGTCCACAACTTGCACAAAATATTGTAGCATACAGAACTAAAAATGGTGCCTTCAAAAATCGAGATCAGCTGAAGGAGGTGAAGCGTATGGGAGCCAAAGCTTTTGAGCAAGCAGCAGGTTTTTTAAGAATTTCAAAAGCAAAAAACCCTTTGGACAATTCTGCGGTGCATCCAGAACGTTATAAATTGGTTAAACGAATTGCCAAGGAGCTAAAAACAGATATAAGTACTTTGGTTCAGAATGATGTACTAATCGGCAAAATTGAATTATCTAAATACATAGATGAAAATACAGGCTTACCGACTTTAAAAGATATTGTAAAAGAATTAAAAAAGCCTGGCTTAGATCCTCGAGGCAAAGTCAAAGCAATGGAGTTTGCAAAAGGCTTAAAAAGTATCGAAGATTTAAATGTGGGAATGATCGTGCCTGGTTTAATTACTAACGTTACAAAATTTGGAGCTTTTGTAAATATAGGAATCAAACAAGACGGAATGATTCACATTTCTGAATTGGCAAATAAATTCATTAAAGATCCAAGTGAAGTTGTCAAATTACAACAGCAAGTGAAAGTGAAAGTTTTAGAAATTGATTTAAAAAGAAACCGGGTTCAACTGTCCTTAAAACAAGCAAATTAAATGAAAAACATTATTATACTTTTTTTGATAGTCTCTTCTTTATTCTCTTGTAAAACAAGCTCGGAAAACAAACCTGCGAAGAGTAAGCTCGGTATAAGTGCGAAAAATGAAGCAATTGATTTAAATTCGAAAGCATTAGAAAGTGCAAAAATCACTTTTCTGGACAGCTTGAATGCTAGCAAGGAAATATTAAAAGATGACTTTACAAATATCTTTTCAAAGTTAAGAAGATTAGATATATCTATTCAAATGAATCAAAATTATCCAGAAGAAACTAGTCTGGAACAAATCAAGGAGGACTACAATAAGTTTATTCAAAAAGATGTCATGAATTTCAGCCAAGAAGAACAAAATTGGTTGACAGAAATTTGGGCCGAAGCTGTAAGTTTATGTTATGCTTTGAATGAAAACATTTTACAAACCGAGACAGTCTTTATCAAAACAAGAGGAAACTATTATGGTAAAGATGCTTTTTATACTAGAAACAATGCCATCATAGTTCCTGAGGAGAATATTAAGAAAAGGTCGCGGTCTGGAATGTTATCTGTGTTATTACATGAAATATTTCACATTTACAGTAGATACAATCCTGAAAAACAAGAGGCATTATACAAGTTAATTGGTTTTAATAAAATTGGAGATTCTGCAGAATTGCAGATCCCTGAAATATTGGATAAAAGAATTTTGCATAATCCAGACGGTGTTAATTTTGCCTTCTCAATTGAACTTACAAACGGCCAGCAAAAATTTCAAGCGGTGCCTATTATCTCCTCAACTCTAGATGCCTATACCAGTTCTAAGCCAGAATTTTTTGACTACTTATTTTTTGACCTATACGAAGTTAAAAATGTAGATGGAAAATTTCACATCATTTGTGATGAAGAAGGACAACCACAATTACCAGCGGAATCTATGCTTAGCTTCTTCGAACAAATTGGAAATAATACACAGTACATCATTCATCCAGACGAGATTCTAGCAGATAATTTTATGCTTTTAGCTTTAGCTAAAAAAGATCCTGAAAGTATTAACAGGCTTTCGCCGGAAGGCAAAAAACTACTTGACAAGATAAAAGCAAGTCTTTAAAATACCTGCAAGTAAAGATGCGTTCTGATCGTTAAGCCTAGGCCTATGAATGAAGTAAACCCAAATAAAAATCTTCCACTTAATAAAAAGAGATGGATTCAAATTTGTGTACTTCTCCTTATTGGTTTCTTGTATACTTTTTGCTTGCCGGATCCTCTTTTCCACAACACGTATTGCCAAGTTCTATTTGACAAAGATAATCAGTTGCTGGGCGCTTCCATTGCAAAGGATGGGCAATGGAGATTTCCTCTTCAAGAGAAGTTGCCTTCAAAATTTGAAGCTAGCATATTAGAATTTGAAGACAAGCGGTTCTACCATCATCCAGGCTTCGATGTGCATGGGATCTTCAGAGCCTTAGTGCAAAATGTAAAGAACGGGAAGGTTGTCAGTGGAGCTAGCACTTTAAGCATGCAAGTAATTCGTTTGTCAAGACCGGGCAAAACAAGAAGCTTTTATAGAAAGTTAATTGAAATGGTTCAAGCAAGTCGCTTAGAGCTCAAGCATTCCAAAAAAGAAATCCTTGCACTTTATTCCGCGCATGCACCATTTGGTGGAAATGTTGTTGGACTGGAAGCTGCCTCTTGGAGGTATTTTGCAAAAGCCCCTGACCTTCTAAGTTGGGCAGAAGCGGCTTGTTTGGCCGTTTTACCAAACAGTCCATCTTTGATACACCCAGGAAGAAATAGAAAAGCACTACTCCACAAACGAAATAGGCTTTTGAAAAGACTATATGAAAAAGGACAGCTTGACAAGTTGACTTATGAGTTGGCGCTAGAAGAAACGATTCCGGAGAAGCCTATCCCACTGCCAAGGCTAGCACCTCATTTATTGCATTCCGCCTTTGAAAAATCTACGCAAAAGAACGCGGCTATGTATACCAGCATTGATCAAACCATGCAAAACAGTACGGACAAAGTAATAAAACGACATGCTGAAAGATTAGCTGGTAAAGGCATACATAATGCAGCTGCATTAATAGTTCACGTTCCTACCAGTAAGATTCGCACATACATAGGAAATAATACAAAAGCGGGAATTGATAATCAGCAAGATGTAGATGTTATAAAGGCTCCGCGAAGTACAGGATCCATATTGAAACCGATCCTAAACATGCTGGTGTTACAGGAAGGAGTTTATTTGCCTAATAGCATGATTCAGGATGTTCCAACTAATTTAAAAGACTACAGTCCACAAAACTACAAATACACTTATGATGGAGTTATCCCCTTGTCCGAGGCGCTGCAAAGATCTTTGAATGTGCCTTATGTAAATATTTTGCAAAAATATGGACTGGAAAAATTTCACTTCAAATTGCAAGAATTAGGATTTTCAAATCTTAATCCAAATGCAAAGCATTACGGCTTACCACTTATTCTGGGTGGGGCGGAAGCATCCTTATGGGATCTTTGTCAAGTTTACTTAGGAGCTTCCAAGACACTGGGAAATTGGTATAAACGAAACAGCAAATACGCTTACAATGATTTTAAAAACATGAGCTACCTAAAAGAAAATGGAAAGGCCCAGGAAGATTTAGAAGATGAGCCTAGTCATTTGCATGCTGGTGCTATCTGGCACACCTTTGATGCCATGCGCAAGCTTGAGCGACCAGATTCAGAAGGCAATTGGGAATCGTTTAATTCTTCCCAAAGAATCGCATGGAAGACTGGGACGAGTTTTGGATTTAGAGACGCTTGGTCTATAGGGATAACAAAGGATTACGTGGTCGGCGTATGGGTTGGAAATGCAGATGGAGAAGGTCGGCCTGGATTGATCGGTGTTGAAACAGCTGCCCCTATCCTATTTGATATATTTAGAATGTTACCCAAGTCAGATTGGTTTGATATTCCTTACGATGATATGACTCAAGTTCTTGTCTGTGACAAAAGTGGCATGAAAGCTAAAGAAGGGATTTGTAAAATTGACACAAGCTGGTGCCCACTGCTTTCGTTCAACAGTCCTCTTTGCAAATATCATAAGGAAATATTTCTTGACAAAGAAAAAAACTTTCAAGTAAATAGCAATTGCGAAAACCCATTAAATACTAGAAAAGAAAGCTGGTTCATCTTAAATCCTATCGAAGAACATTATTATAAAAAGAGACACCCAGATTACAAATCTCCTCCTCTATTTAGAAATGATTGCAAGGAAGAAGATAATGAGAATGGTGCCATTCAATTTATTTATCCATCTGTTGCAAAAAAAATCTATGTACCAATAGAGCTCGATGGTCAACCAGGTAAAACCATATTCAAGGTAGCTCATCGTCGAGAAGAGGAAACGATCCAATGGCATTTAGATAATACTTATTTGGGAAGTACTAGTCAATTTCATAGTATGGAATTAAATCCAAGTCAAGGTAAGCACAGAATTACCTTAGTAGATGAATCTGGATACATACTTACAAGAGAATTTGAAATACTAAGTGAGCAATAAAAAAATCTCCTACATCAACACAGGAGGAAATGATGTAGGAGAATTGTACATACTATGAGAAAATTTACAATCCAAAGATGTGACGATTTTATTGCATATTTTATGTCGATTAGAAAGCGGTAGCTATTTAGAAGGAAGTGGGCATGGAGCGTTTTGCTAAGGTTTTAGATACTCATCTATTCTTGGCAAACAGGCAAAAAAAAATTCCTACCCTTATTGCGAGGTAGGAATCCGTATCCAAATATTTTGCTAAACTGGATTACTGGTTCAAGTTGATTTCACTCAACTTGTTATTGATCACGGGGATATAATGTGCTAGTTTAATTGCTGGCAATCTCCTTGTGTTTAAAAAAAATCCCTGCACCTATTAGATAAGGTGCAGGAAGATTAAACAAACATACTATGAGAAAACTATCCTCAATATATGGCGGTTTTTATTCATATATTCGGCACAATGACGATGAGGAAATAAACGTCGGGTAAACGGTCGGTATGGCTTAGAATAAGGTTTTTCAAAAGGTAATTTAATTGGGATAAACAAGGGCTTTTTGAATTATGACATTTTTTAGAGCTTGTGATTTTGATGATTTGGGTGCAAAATAAGGATTTGGTGAGCAAGAGATGGGCTAAGCTCTAATAATATACTTGTGAAGTCTGAAGACTTCACTTCATGGTTTTATTGGGCATGTTTATCAAGTTATTTATAAGCTACTTATACTTAAATTCAAGAATTGGGATCATCAACTCAACTCGGGTTCCGGTTGCAACACCATCATCATCAGTCAAATCGATGATATTTACACTCAGGTCTTTGTTTTTAATGCTTGACTTAAGGACCTCCAATCGTTTTTGGGTAATTGCTGTTCCCATTGATCTATGCTTTTCTCTATAGTTGCCTTGATTTTGAATCTGCTCGGCCATTTTACGGCCTATACCGTTATCTTCTACAATACATTGGAGTGTTTGTTCATCATGGTAATTAAAGCGAATACTGACCTTACCATCACTCCTTGTTCGAATCCCATGCTCTAGAGCATTTTCGACATAAGGCTGAATGATCATAGAAGGCAAGTAGATAAGATCTTCTTCAAGATCATCATCGATTTTTAACTCAAAGTCCATTTGGTCAGAGTACCTCAACTTTTTATTGATATCTAGATACTCTCTTAAGAATTCAATCTCATCTTCTAGAGAAATGCTTTCTAAATCAGAGTAGTATAAGCTGTTGCGCATTAAGTTTGCAAATTGAGCAAGGTACTTAGCGGCGGTTTCTTTTTCATTAGCATTAATAAAATGCTGAATCGAATTTAGGGCATTATGGATGAAGTGCGGGTTCATTTGAGCCCTTAGAGCTTTAAGTTGTAATCTATTGGATTCTAACTTCAGCATTTCAGCTTCTTGGTCCTTTTTTTCTGCGTCATATTTGATTTGCAATTCCGTTATTTGCTGCCTTTTCATTTCTTCAAAGGATTCTTCTGCAAAACGAATTTGCATCTGTTGGTATTTGTAAGCTAGTTCAAAGTCTTTTCTTTCCCCATAATAATTAGCGATACTAGCATAGACTTCTGTCAAAATTCTATTGTTACCCAACTTCTTAGCTAAGTCATAAGCTTTTAATAAATGATTGGATTCTTTTTCTTCTTCTCCTAACTTAGAAAAGACTTGAGATTTCCACAGTTGTATGTAAAATAAATTTTCGTAGTCTTCTACATTGATCTGCTTGTATATTTCTTCAGCAGTTTCATAAAAGTAGAGTGCATTTTTAGTATCATTTTCCATGAAATAGCAATAACCCAAATTTGCATAAGAACCCGCCCGGGCAGGCATGCTTGAATCATCCATGATCTTTATAGATTTTTCGAAATAAGATTTTGCTTGTGTATAATCCTCTAGTGACATACAGCCTAATCCTGCGTGTAAATAATGCCAGCTAAGTCTAGAGTGTATTTCATTTTGTTCGCAAATGCTTACCACTTGGTTATAGGCATTTACAGCAGCATTTTGGTCACCGTTATGTTCGTATATATTGCCAAGTCCAGATTGAATTATTGTTAAAAAATAATGGTCTTTAATCGATAGGTTTGTTTTGGTTCTAAAGATTATATCTGCTCGGTTAAATTTGTCAATGGCTTTGTCATAATTTCCTTGTTTTAAATAAAAACTAGCCATTCTGGTTTTCAATCTCGCTACGAGGATTTCATCTGGAAATACTTTTTGTAATTGTTCTATTTTACTAAACAGGAATTCGCAATCATCAAATTTCTCCAAATTGATGAGTACGCCTGATTGATCAATATAAGCTTCAATTTGGAGTTTTAAATCACTATGATATTCCGTTTCGAAAATGACATTTGCTTTTTCAAAATTTGAAAGTGATTCTTCGTATTTATAATTTTGATTATAAAAATTAGCATTTTGAATGTAGTATGCAAGGTATAAACCTTTATCCTCTTGTTTTTCTAATAATGCAAATAGTTCTTCCAAAAGAAATTTTGCCTTCTTGGAATCTTTGAAAATCAGAGTAGAGATCAATTCTGATAGTTTGTTGATCTTATTTCGTAAATCTTGAATCTCTATGGTATCGGCGGTAGGATTTAAATTTGAATGGCTGGTCATAACTTGAAAAATTTAAAAAAATGGGCTGCAATAAATGCAGCCCAAGTTTACTTTTGACATGGTTCTATTGAGGGACAATGCCCCTGCAACCACCAAACCAGAAAAAGACCTTTTTACGACCTCCTTTAACTCTGCTTAACTCAGCATCATCAAGGATGAATAAGTCTTTTCTTAGGTCATCAAGTTTAGCATTTTTTCCCATAGTAAAGGATTTGCTTTGTTAATGTCAAAAAAATGAAAAAGCCAGTTATCTTCTGACTTCTTTCTTATAAGCCCATCTGCATATCCTTCAATTGTTGGATAAATGCAGGTCTTCTTCTTCTTGAAACTTCAATCTGGGTGTCGTCATCCATGATAAGGTAGCCGCCATCACCTTTTACAAACTTTTTCATAAAGTTCAGATTGATCAAATGCTTTTTATGCACTCTGAAAAAATTCTTATCTGAAAGCAGATCAACATAAGTTTTGATCGTTTTAGAGATTGTTATTTTATTTCCTTTATCAAGGAAAATATGTGTGTAATTGTCTTCACCTTCTAGTCTACAAATATCTCTTATGTTGACGAAATAAATTCCATCAATTGCTGAGATACTCATTTTTGAAAAGGCGTTAGGATTATTATAGTATTCTCTAAAAATATCCAATTTCTTTGTCATCTGAGTAGGTTCTCCAACAACTACTCTACTGACAGCTTCTTTTAATTTATCTGGATCAATCGGCTTAAGAATATAGTCTATAGAACTGTATCTAAATGCTTGAACCGCATATTCCGCAAAAGCAGTAACAAAAATTATATTGAAATCTATCTTCTGCTTAGAATCTAAAAGCGTAAATATTAGGCCATCAGACAACTGAATATCCATGAATGCAAGATCAAATCCATCTTTAAGGGTATCCAAAAGCACCTTTCCTTCCTCACAAGATCTTGCTGTTCCTACTATCTTTATCGTAGGACAATTTTGTGCGATTAAGTTTTCAAGGTTTTTTAAACTATTTAATTCATCTTCAATAATAATTGCTCTGATCACGATTTCTTTTACTTTTAAGATGTTAGATAATACTACGTTAGGCGCATTTATACGCAAAACACTCGGTTTAGGTAGTTTATCTCAATAGTAGTAATTTGGAAGGAGTCTCTGCTTAACTGGTCGGCAAAATAATGAAATTTTATGAATATAAAATAATTATAAAGTGAAAAAGATAAATTAACTCTACTTTTGTGACCTAAATTATAGAAACAGCGTTATAAAACAAGTATTTCATATTATAAATGGCACAAGTAGAGGATCAAAAACATAATGGGGCTCGAGAGAAGTTGTTCGAAATAATTTTCGAAGCTGATACGCCTTGGGGAAAAGCATTTGATGTCGCTTTACTTGTTTTTATCATTGCTTCAGTTCTAGTAGTAATTTTTGAAACTGTTGCGGGATGGTCACCAGAAATGATCCGCTTCTTCCACATTGCGGAATGGGTTTTCACCATCTTCTTTACGCTTGAATACATTCTAAGGCTTTATGTCGTTCTCAAGCCAATTAAGTATGCCACTAGTTTTTATGGAATCATTGATTTATTAGCAATACTACCTACATATATTGGTTATTTCGTACCATCAGTCGTTGCATTAATGAGTTTTAGAGCCCTTCGTTTGTTAAGGGTCTTTAGAATTTTTAAACTAGGTAAGTTTTTGAAAGAATCAGAAGTTATTGTAAAAGCTTTGAAAGATTCTCGTCAAAAAATCGCTGTATTTTTAAGTTTCGTCACTTTAATGGTAATCATAATTGGTTCTTTAATGTATGTAATTGAAGGTGGAATAGCAGATAATCCGAAGTTTTCATCCATTCCAACTTCTATTTATTGGGCCATCGTTACTTTGACCACAGTTGGTTATGGAGACATCGTCCCTACCACTCCGATTGGTCAATTCATCTCTGCCATAGTTATGATCTTAGGTTATGCCGTTATAGCCGTTCCTACTGGAATTGTGTCTGCCGAGATCGTTGAAGGAAGTAAGAAAAAGAAGAAAAAGAACAAAACAAAACTACACGAAGAAACTTGGTTGAATACGCAGATGTGCCAATCCTGTGGAGATGATAGACATAGTGATGATGCCTTTTATTGTAAGACTTGTGGGCATACTTTGAATTTGAGTGATGAGGAGTGATTGTCGGATGTGAGATGTGAGATGTGAGATGTGAGATGTCGGATGTCGGATGTCGGATGTCGGATGTGAGATGTTGGATGTGAGATGTTGGATGTCGGATGTCGGATGTGAGATGTCGGATGATGCTTTTACAATGGGGTCAACCGGGTACTTTTGTGGTTGCAAAGATCCTTTTTATACTGTACTTACCTGAGCCGTTTACAATAATTATCAAGAGGCCGCCAATGATAGCTAAGTTTTTCATGAAGTTTAGACTTTGGATGCGCCTGAGTTCTTCGGGATCATTCCAGAATGAATACACGATAAAAGTCATAGGTATCCAATAGATGAGGAGCAGGATTGCACCAAAAGAAGAGCGGTACCCAATAAGCACAAGTATGCCTCCTAAGATAAGTACGAAGATCGCTCCGTAAAGCAAAAGGTCTTGATTCCACGTCAAGCCGTAGTTTGTCATGGTCTCTTTCGTATTTTTAAAATAATAAATAGAATCGTAAGCCTCAAAAAGAAAAATAAAGGCTATCAATATTCTACCAAGTAAATCTAATCCATCTTTCATTCTACCCTGTTCTATTAATTCAAAAATTCAGCTACTGCCTTGGCTACATTTTGGCCATCTAAAGCTGCTGAAACAATACCTCCAGCAAAACCAGCTCCTTCTCCACAAGGGAACAAGCCATTTAGCTGATCGTTCATAAAGTTATCTTTATTTCTTGGAATTTTTATGGGAGAACTCGTTCTACTTTCTGCCCCAACAACATTTGCTTCTTCCGTATAATAACCTTTCATTTTTTTGGAAAATTCTAAGACACCTTCTCTCAATGCTATGTAAATGGAAGTTGGCAATATTTCATCCATTCTTGCAGGAATCAAGCCTGGAATGTAAGAACTATCTGAAAGTTTTGTTGACATTTTTCTATTTACAAAATCAGTCAATTTCTGAGCAGGAGCTCTTTGCGTCCCATCACTATGTTTGAACATTTTTTGTTCTATAGATTC
>CALIIW010000203.1 GCA_938018185.1 uncultured Saprospiraceae bacterium | reverse complement strand
GATGTCAGGTGTCGGATGTCAGCTGTCAGTCTTCCAAAGCTTTACTAAGCTTGAGTTTTGCTAGCGGGATGGCGGAAGATTGGTAAAGCTGGCTACTTGAAACAGTCCAGTTGTTTAGTTGTCCGAATGTGCTTCTCAACATGACGAGCCTTCTCCCACATCAATAATCTTATATTGCTTTTTCTCAGATTTTGGATCAGACAACAAAAGCTTATAATTCCATCCTTTGTAAGAAGTACTCGTTTTGAGAATAATATCCGGTATTTTGTCATCGTTTAAATGGCCTACCCAATAAATCCATGCGCCTCCTTCGTATCCACCAAGCCAAGAATTTAAGTCTGCTTTAAATAATAGAAGGTCAATATTCTCCTTTCCTTTCTGATTTATTTTTATCCATAATTCATAATCTTTTATCTGTTTATACTCTGACATCTCCTTTTGGTTATCATTCTTAACTCCTGTCCCTTTTGCATATGCTATGTATTGAGTTGGCGTATCTCCATCTTCTTGTTCAAACCAAATATTTGCGCTTTCAAAAGGAAAAAACATTTTACTCAATAATCTACCTTGTATTTCTTTACTTTTGATCTCCAGACCCAGCATCAAAAAAAGTGGAATTCCTTTTTTATTTGAAAGCTCAGAAGAATAAGTAGCCTCTTCAGAAAAAATCGAATCATTAGGTTCTATTAATTTAACTTCGTATTGATTTTTAAAACTAGGTCGATCCGATATGTCAAAAACACCATGGTAAGCTTCACAATATTTTTTTAATGGGAAATTATCTACTGAACTGTCGTTTGGAAATATCAATTTGATTCCAGCTACATTACAATCTCTTATTTCTAGATAAGCAGAAAATAAATATCCAACAACTCCTTTATAAGAAGCCCGAATCCATCGTCCTTCTAGTCCAGCAATTGATTCTGTCTTTGACTCCACATTACATAAATTAACTTCAGATCCTTTTGGAACTGCAATCAATACATCCTTATTTAAAGAAGGCCCACTACGTAGATTCAAACCCGATTCTGTTTTTACAATACCCTTCTGGAGATGCGTTTCATTGCACTCGAACTGCTGTGCACTAAGACCAAAAGAGCCTATCAAAATAATTACTGTTATTAGGCTTAATTTAATTTGTGGCATCCTTTACAAGTTTGTGTTATTAAGTTTATAATTCTTGGTTTTTGATCTGATACTGTTTAAGCGCGACCACCGTCTTCTTCCTCAGATTTAATTTCCGGTTTTATGTATTTGTTTTCAGGGTAGATTTTTAAGAAAAAATTTCTATCTAATTTGGGCTTTCTCATGTCTCGGTTAAAAATTACAGCGTCCATTACCTCGTTAATTGGGTTGTTCATATAAAAGTTTCCCAAGGGTCTTGATTTATACCCATCAAAATGTAATCCATGTAAGGGAAGTAAGAAATTATTGAATTGCGATTGGGCTAATAGAAACTCAAATGTCCCCTCTTCCGCCTCATCAAGTTTTCTTTTTCTCCACAAACCGAACTCCCCTTGATATGCAGTAAACCCGATGGTAAAAACTTTTTCCTTGTATTTCCTTTTCAGATACTCCCCCATCATAGCTTGCTTTTTGTAATAATTGCCTCCCAATAACTGAATGACTTTGCTCTTCATTTGTACCTTATCAGAATTATATAAAAAGTGACTAGTAGCTCCCCAACAAATTATTTTGCTTTTTGGATATTTCTCTTTAAGCCATATCAAGTTTTCTGCCATCTGTTTGTCTCTAAAATCCTTTTTTAAGGCAATGGTTGCTGCAAACGTATTTACACTTTCTAAAGTTTGAATCCAGAAATCAGTATCCATGTTTGAATCTACTTTGTTTAATTCAAGGATTAATTTTTGAACAAAAAGCGTGTCATTCTGTATCGGTCTTTTCTTAAATTCCTTATATCTAAACTTTGCTAATAAATTAACACTCTCTGCGAAATGTTCCCACTCGGACGTTTCAAGAATGGCAGGATTCGTCTTCTTAAGGTATTCGCTAAGATCCGGAATGAGATATTTTGAATATTTGCCAGTTATTTGATTATCAAAACCTAATAATTTTAATGGATGCTCCGAGGTCCTTGCATTTTCTATGTAATTTGCAAGTGGTTTTAATTCGTAGATCGTGGACCATAAAGAAAAAATACTGTTGCCCATGGCATCTCTGACATCTTCTCCTGCTACAATCATTTCCCAGGCTTTATGACAATCATAAAAGCCACTTTCAAAAATCAATAGGTCAAAACCCATTTCTTGGTTCAGGTATTTTATAAGCTTTATTTTTGTTTCATAGGCTGTTGCCTCCCCATGGGATTGTTCGCCTAGCATAACAAGCTCAACATCTTTTAGAATCTCTTTTAGGTCTGAAAATGTGCTAAAATCTTGATCGTTGTTGGCTACGCTACCAAGGTCTACAATAGAATCTTTGATAGAGCTAAAATAGATGCTTTGACACTTGATCTCCTTGCAAAGAAAGATTCCTAGTAACATTAACAATATTGATTTTTTCATAATCTTGCTTTCTATCTACAAAGAGAATATTACTTACCAAATTCGCTGCCATTTTTACGACATCGATAGGTTGTAATCTGCCATTCATCTTCTACTTTAACCAAATTGTATGCCCAAGAATAAACTAACTTTTGCTCAATTACTTGGCAACGAAAATTAAAAGTAATTTTGGATTCATTACCATTTGCTGATAACTCCATAAGGGCATCCCCTGGTATTTCCCTTGATTCCAATACTTGTTTTGGGAACACATCTACCCTTTGACTAAAGGAACGAAAATCATTTTGAGTCAATGATCTTCGTATTTCTCCCAATTTGTTTTGATTTCTTCTTACTGAAGTATTGTCTGAGGTAATAATTATATTTCCTCTCCTTGTGGCGTCGGATACAAAAGCAGGTTGAAATGCATCATCTGCAAAGATAAGTTTTAAACAATCTAAGTAGTCAACCTTGGATTGTCCGAAACTAGGTATTACCAGCGCTATAAAAATAGTCATCAAGATAGATCTCATATCAAATTTATTGTATTTAAGAGAAGATGCTTAAATTACAACTTGATTTTCGTAATAATATTATACATTGGAGACTATTATGCAATACCTGATAGCTTAAGAATCCAAACAATATAGACAACAATAATATGAAGATACAAGTATATAAACTCTTATTTACTTTACTACTCCTTCTTTCGCTAGGTTTTGTTTCTGCACAGGACAAAATAACCATTAGTGGCTATTTATCAGATGCATCAAATGGTGAAGCATTAATCTTTGCAAATGTATCTATCGAAGGGACAACTGTAGGTGTCAATTCTAATGAATATGGTTTTTATTCCTTAGACATCCCTGTTGGAAAAGAAGTGACTTTGAACTTTTCCTATATAGGATTTGAAGATAGCAGTATTACCTTACAAGAAAATGCATCCAAGACTATTAATCTGAAACTTCAAGCAGCCAGTGAAATAATTGAAGAAGTTGAAGTCGTGGCTAAGCGTATAAGCAGTGAAAAAGAAGAAATTAAATCAACCCAAACAAGCACCATCAATATACCGATGGAGCAAATCAAAAGCATTCCTTCTCTTGGTGGCGAAGTAGACATTATCAAAGTTATTCAACTCATGCCTGGTGTGGCTAAAGGTGGAGAAGGTGGAACTGGGATGTTTGTGCGAGGAGGTGATGCGGATCAAAATTTAGTATTACTAGATGAGGCAACTGTTTATAACATTGGTCACCTTTTTGGATTTTTCTCTGTCTTCAACCCGGATGCCATTAAAGACCTGACTATCGTAAAGGGAGGTTTTCCTGCGAACTATGGAGGTCGACTTTCTTCTGTCTTGGATGTTAGAATGAAAGAAGGAAACAATCAACACCTGCGTGTAGAAGGTGGCATAGGTTTATTATCTTCTCGTTTGACAATAGAGGCTCCAATCATTAAAGACAAGGCTTCTTTTCTTATTTCGGGAAGACGAACTTATATCGATCAAGTTTTGGGTGCAGTTGGTTTCAAATTGCCTTATTATTTTTATGATATAAATGCTAAATTTAATTATAAAATATCTAATAAGGACAGAATCTTTTTGAGTAGTTATTTTGGTGATGATGTTTTAAAGTTTGACGAACAAGATATCGAAGGATTAGAAGAAGGTGAAGATGAAAATTTTGACTTAAACTTTGGTTTCCAATTGGGAAACTTTACTCAAACCCTTCGTTGGAATCACTTGTATTCTCCTAAGTTATTTTCTAACTTATCCTTAATTCATACTACTTTTAATTATGACATCAACGGAAAGGTAGCGAATAACTCTGTGCTAATAAAATCAGAAATTCGTGATTTTGGTCTTAAGATGGATTTTGCAAACTATCGTTCAGAAAAAACAAAGATCCGATTTGGAACTGATTTAATACTTCACCAATTCAAGCCAAACATACTTAGTGCTCAAGGCGATGTGTCTGAATTTATTGATAATAATGAAGGAGATAAATTATACACATTTGATGCAGCCCTTTACGGAAATTCAGAATTCAAACTTAATAATAGATTGAAATTAAATGCTGGTTTACGACTGAGTAGTTCTTCTGTTAAAAATAAATTTTACGCTAACTTAGAGCCAAGACTATCTGCCAATTACGAATTGAGTGACAATCAGAGCTTGAAGTTAAGCTATTCTAGAATGACTCAATACATGCATCGTGTGAGTAGTTCTACCATAGCCCTCCCTACCGACCTTTGGTATCCGGTTACTGAAAATATAAAGCCACAATCTTCTCATCAAGTTGCTGGAGGCTTTAATCAATTCTTCGAGGGCTCAGGCATTGCCATTACCCTTGAGGGGTATTATAAAAGCATGCAAAATCTGATAGAATACAAAGAAGGAAGTAATTTGATTTTGAATGATAATTTTGAAGATCTACTGTTACAAGGGACAGGCAAGTCCTGGGGAGCAGAAATCTTAATCAGAAGGCAAAGCGGAAAACTGCATGGCTGGATTGGCTATACGTTAGCTTGGAGTCGACGCCAATTTGATGAACTAAATGATGGAAATAAGTTTTGGGCGAAATATGATAGAAGGCACAACTTTAGTTTTGTAGGAAATTGGGAAATTAATAAGCGATTTACTTTTTCCGCTATTTGGGAATATGCATCTGGAGCTAGGTTCACACCTTTACGAGCACAATATTTAACCCCCAATGCTACGCTTACCTCGATTGATATTGTTCCAATATATTCTAAGCGAAATGAATTTAGCATGTCTAATAGCCACCGTTTAGATATAAACTTTGTCATTCGAAACAATCCAAAAAAACGGTTTCGTTCGGAATGGCACTTGGGCGCATACAATTTTTACAATCGAGCGACACCTTATACCATTAGAGTGCAGTTAGATGAAACAACTGGAGAATTAAAATACATTCAGCCGGGCCTCTTCGGATTCATCCCTTCGATTGCATATAATTTCAAATTTAATGCAACGAAAAAAATTAAATAAGAATCGTGATTTATAAAAATCTAGTTGCTTCTTTAAAAAAACACAACATGAGATATATAGTACCTATTGTTTTTCTATTGATTATTATTTGGAGTTGTAGCCCAGAACCTTTAGAAATTTCTCTACCTCCGTTCGAATCTGAAGTGGTTGTTTTTTCGCAAGTCATCCCAGATGAATTTATGACTGTTTTACTGACGAAGACGATTGGTGCACTAGACTTTAACGAGGAAGAAGGAGACAGTTTAAGTCAAAATATATTGACAGATTTATTAGAGACAGATGCCATCGTATCTGTGAGTTATCGAGATATTACAGACACCCTTTTTGAAGTTCCAAGCATTTCAGGAGAAAATGGATCTGGTGTTTATGTAAGTGTACAAACTCCACAATACGTTAATGAAGAATATACGCTTAAGATCACCACAAAAACAGGCGAACAATTATCCGCCAAAAGTTTGATGCTCCCGAAAGTCCCTTTCGCGGAAGTGACACCTGTCATACAACGTACGACAGAAGATACCTTGGTTACCATCGAATATACCATAACGGACCTACCAGAAGACAATTGGTACATGTTGAACTTTTACACCAATGGTGATGGCAGCCAAGGAGGCATAGATATTAATTCATTTTTCAAATCAGGATCAAATGATTTGAAGCGAACGGAGTTGCTAGATGATGATCTTTTTGATGGAGATACTTTTGAAGGAATCGTGGAGCTCCCCAACGTTAGTGAAACGGATTCCTTGGTCGTTACGCTTTCAAATATCAATGAGCAATATTTTAAATTTTTGGAAGCAAGAGAAGCTTCGGGCACGCTATTTACGGAATTAACAAAAGAGCCTATTAGTTCGCCAACAAATGTAGAAGGTGGGATTGGTTTTTTTAATACGCATTTTCCTGATATTCAGTTTTATGATTTGAATGAGTTTTAGGTAAGGGAGGCGATGCATCGTGTTTGGATTGATAAAGACTCTTGATGTTCGATTCTCAATCTGGGTACGCTCGATTAATTGCCCTTGGATTAATTGAGGACGCGATAAATCGCGCCCCTACCTTCCCTTCTTTCTTACCAATATTTTTTTTGGAGTCCATGTTAGGACCACAGCGTGGTCCCATTACGTTAGATAACGTACCTGTACAAACTATCCCACCCACACTTTGGCCCGCTCTTAATTTCTTTAGAAATTTGAGCAGGCCTAAGTGTGGGTGGATCACTGCGGTTCATATTTACCTAACGTAATTCGATCCCGCTGGGATCGTTTTTCATTGTTCCTTTTTTATGTGATTCCTAAATCCAATCTCGCACAACAAATACCTTTGGGTGTATTAAGGATTTTGGGCAGGACCACAGCGTGGTCCCCTTACGTTAGATAACGAAACAGCACAAACTATCCCAACCCACACTTAGGCCCGCTCTTAATTTCTTTAGAAATTTGAGCGGGCCTAAGTGTGGGTGGATCACTGAGGTACATATTTACCTAACGTAATTCAATCCCGCTGGGATCGTTTTTCTTTGTTCCTTTTTTATGTGATTCTTAAATCCAATCTCGCACAACATATCACCTTTGGGTGTATTAAGGATTTTGGGCAGGACCACAGCGTGGTCCCCTTACGTTAGAAAACGACCTCTCCAACACATTTCCTAAATAAATATACATCCAATATCCCCAATCTTTCAAAATTAAACCAAAAAAAACCCTCTCTTCTTGTCACACTCCCAAAAAGCATGGGTATTATAGGCAAACAGTATAGAAATCTTCAGCTGATTGCATTAACTGGTATAAATTTTATTACTATTAAAAAATGAAACTCATGTTTAAAACAAATTTAATAATCGGATTTTTACTTATATCTCTTTTATGTATAGTTACTTCTTGTGATAAAGAAAATCTTGATCAAGTAATCACAGAAGAACCAGAAGCTACTGTAGTAGCATGTGACTCTATAGCGGTCTTCCTATTTGCCGAAGGAACAACTTTGAATTCGGAAATTTATGGCGGAACACCTGAATATACATACGAGTGGTCAAATGGATCTACAGCATCAACAACGCCATTAGATGTGGAAGGACTTTATGGATTAACAATTACAGATGCCGACGGATGCACCGCTTCAAATTCTTATGAATATGCTGTAAGCCTTCCTTGTGATACCTTTGAACTTAACATTAATAGTTATCCTGATAGTATAGGCAATGTGGTATTGGTGGCTAATATATTTGGAGGAAATGGACCTTTTACATATATGTGGTCAAATGGTGGAAACACGCAACAAATTTCAGTAATTGATCCAGGAATATATTCAGTCACAGTTACAGATATAAATGGCTGTATGGCAGTGGAACATTTTGAAGTAATTCCTGGAACAGATTGTAGTTCTTTGCAAACTACAATCGGTATAGAGCAAGATTCCTCAATGACCGCTCCAATTATTTTAACAGCAATCACAATTGGAGGAACACCACCTTATGGTTACCAATGGTCTACCAACGAATTTACATCTTCAATAACGGTCGATCCTGGAGCAATTTACCAAGTAACAGTAACCGATCAAATCGGATGTGAAACTGTAAATACTGTTGAACTATAATTAAATGAAATCGAAGACCGCTTGCATCAAATATTGCAGGTGGTCTTTATGTCTTTTAGATAAGTATTAATGAATATTAGTGAAAGCACAATTAGTGGATGTATTAGGAATTGCCCAAAGGCTCAGCGGGAGCTGTATGAGGCCTTACTTCCTTACCTGAGAGCTGTTGCCCAAAGATATTTAAAAGACCCATCGTTCAACATGGATGTGCTGCAAGAAAGTTTTGTAAAGATCTTTAATAACATAAAAAATCACGATAGCAGCAAAGCGCCTCTAAAAAATTGGGCGGCAAAGATTGTCATCAACTGTAGTCTCAACTACAACAAAAGAGTAGCAATCTCTAATGTGGAAGAATTTAATGGCAGCATCCATGGTTCTTCCTTTGAGCTTGATGAAATTGATGACCTTCCTGACGAATTTTTAGTTGATAGCCTGAAAGAAATGCCAGGCAAATTATACAACGTCTTTAACTTGAATATCATAGACGGCTATACCCATAAAGAAATAGCTCAAATTTTAAACATCAATGAAAGCAACTCTAGAAAATTGCTTTCCCGTGCAAAAGAATGGCTGAGAGCTGCTTATCAGAAAAATGAAAGTGATTACACCAAAATAAGAATTTCTAAATTTTAAGCGACATGGAAGAACTCTTCGATAAATATAAAAACAGGTTGGAAAATAGAGAGCTGCCCGAGGATGGCTTTGATAAGGAATTCTTATGGGATGCGATTGCTGGTGAGATCCAGGAAAAGACTCCTTTAGTCAAGAAAAAAGGGAATTCGTCTATTTATCTTTTGGGTGGTATTGCATTAGTATTGATAGGTTCGTTGTTTATGTTCGAAACATATAAGTTGGCAGATAAGGGAACATATAAGTTGGCAGATAAGAATAAATATAAGGAAACATATAAGTTGACAAATAAGGAAGATTCTAAGAAGGCATCCAAAGCTTTGGGGGCGAAAAGTAGAAGTGCAAGAAGTGTAGATAATAAATCAAAATCTAGTCATAAGATTGAAAAAGAATTAGTAGATATAATAGAAAATAAGACAATTCAATTTAATAAAAAAAGGTCATCTCAATCGGTTATACAAAAATATAAGCCTGTTCCTTTTCAAAACCACGAGATTAAGAGGGAAGAAAATAGAATCAATACTTCTACAAATGGGGAAAGTTCTGACTTAAGAAACAGCAATGTTATTCCTTTACATACAAATGGGGAAAAAGAAAATTTAATTGAAGGAATTAATGTACTTAATAATTCAATTGAGAACGATGAATTTCTAATTGGTAAAAATATTGCAAGCTTAGACATAGGATTACTTACAAATAAGTTTGAGGAAAAAATGAAACTCCTAGATATATCCAAATATATTTTATCTAAGGAAACAAAATTGGAATTGGCTTACTTGTCAAGCATCAATCTACCATACTTTCAATACAAGTCCAATGAGAACAAGGAATTGGCAGAAAGAAAAAACACAACAGAAAGTGGTTACGTATCTTTTAATAAAGCACTGAGTGCAAAAGCCATCATTGACAATAAATGGACCTTGGGTCTTGGCTTAGAACTCAACACAATCAATAGTCGGTTTTCATATACAAGTGAAAGAACTGTTCCTGAATATAAAGAAAACTACCTTGTGGGTGTGGTGATCGATGCAAACAAGGATACTGTTAATCTCATTTACGCAGACACTTTAATCGATATCAAAAAGACAAGAATTGTTAGACATTACAACAGCATTAAAACGTATAGTATTCCATTAGCATTTGGTTTTCAAAAAACAAAATCTAGATGGACCTATGGCCTTAATCTCGGTCCAGTACTACATATCAACAGAAGTCAAAGCGGAAGAGCTCTTGATGAAAATTCTGAAATCAACTATCTAGAAGATCATACTTCTACCATCATCAAACTTACCTGGGGTCTGAGAGCTTCCGTCTACCTAGGCTATGATTTAAACCATAAATTTAAGCTGCAATGCAAACCCAATTTTGGATGGCATAATGCGAAGTTTGAAGGTGGTGCTTATTCTTTGGATATTTATCAGTCGAATGTTGCTTTGGGACTTGTTTATAAGCTTTAGATATAGTTAGAAAGTTATATCTAATTTTAGCTAATCATTTAATCATGCTCGTATTTCCAAATTTCAGAAATACCAGAAGACAGCTTGCCTTCATGTGTCCTCAATATAGTATTTATTTTTATCAGGCGTAGGGTGAAGTTAGATTCTACTTCTGGGCCGTTGCAGTCTCCATAAAAATCAACCCAATACTCATAAATCCCTTTTGGGGAGGAACCATCAAGTGGGAAAAAGATATTTTCGTTCGGGCCATTGGGACAATTACTGCATAAACAATCAATATCAAGCTGTCCTTCTGACAAGCTAGAATAGGTATTTTGATAACTGATCACATCGCCTAAAGGTGTGCGTACATAAAGGTCTAAATCAACATTTATTTCATTGTCAAACTGAAGATTGAATCTAGGATTGCCAGGGTTGCCGACAAAATCTAAATCAGGCAAGATGTCTCCATGATTCTTACAACAAGAATTAAGACTTAGAAGTAACAGCACTAAAAAACCAGCAATTATTTTATTCTGAAAATTCATATTGTTTAATACTAATTATTGTTATTTAATAAAATAAAAATACCAAAACGAGCACATGCTGTATCTGTAGCTCCAAGCTCAAAAAGAAAACCCAGCTTTTCAAAATTGTATTTCACACCAGTTACTAGTTCTAAGCTAGCCTTCCCTTTGGTAGCTTTAAACTCCCCTTCATAGGCATTCAAAAAAGCCAGTCGATAAGAAGTAGAAAGCCCGACATAAGGCAAGAGTGCGCTTATCCCTGTGAGCAGCTCTAGATTAAAATGGTAGTTGGCTCCTAGAAAGACATTGTAATATTGGTATTTGATTGGAGAATCTTTAAAACTGATTAGTTGTCCTCCAATACCAAGTGTCGCCGTGATGTTATAATTTATAGCCCGCTCAAACTGTATAGAAACTGGAGGCATGGTATATTTGAACAATTCATTATCTAAATTCAAATTATTACCCAAGCCAATTTGAAATCTCAAGATAGAATTTCTTGGTTCCAGAAAAGTACTAGTGGCAAAGTAATCCAAAATATCACTTGGCTCAAAACTGTTACTGATACCCAGATCATTTTTATTCGAAGTATTATTATTTTGAGTAAGTAAAGAATAATTAAGTACCTTATTTGTAGTTGTATCTGGATAAGCATGAATCTGATCAGTAAGATTATGTTTCGATACCTTATCCTTACCGATTTCAATAGTAGCGAAGGAAAAAAATTGTTGAAACAGTAAAAAACTTATGCATAAAAAAAGGGGATAATTTCTCATAATTTCAAATGGATTTAGCGTACAAAAAAAAGTAAAACTGGAAGTAAAATTAAAAGGCTTCCTAGGAATTTAGTACGGCTAGTTATTCAAGAGTCAAAATGCTGTCAAATGATCCATTCGTCAAGTCAAGCAATTCTCCTGTATCTTCATTTATCATAACACCACTAAAAGTGCCTTTCACTCTTCCACCTTCTCTGTAGTCAAGAATTTCAAAGTTTATAATCATTTCTGTCCCTTCGGCATCGCCACTGGTTAAATAGACTTCATTATCATCGTCTTCATCTTTTATAAACTGAAAAAAATGACAAGGCCCACTCTGACATTCTCCCTCTGATTGATAACTTAGTTCTGTATTGGAGCTCCCCATATCTACAAATATGAAAAAGGAATCACTAAAAGATCTTTTAAGTATACCCCCAATAAGCATAGAATAGTTTGCCCCTTGACTTCCGATTGCCGTGCTTGAAACGCTTTCTATTCTATCACCATCTATTGTAGCTATTAGGCTAGTCCCATTATCAGCAGTTATCATATTTTCAAAAAACTCTTCTGGTGAGCAGGAAGAAAGAACGAGTGCGAATAAAATCAGTAAATTTTTCATTTTTATTTTTTTAAGTTGTTATTAATTTATTTTGATAAAGCATTGATATTATTGATTCCTTAGACAAAGTCCCATTGTGGCATGTCTTGGCGATTTACTTCTTCTGTTCGTTTTGTAATTCTCAGCATTTTTGCTAAAAATATATCTGCTAATACTACTAAAAAATACATTCCAAAAGGGGCAAAAAACATCCAATAGTATGTTGCGAAAAAGATGCTAGTAACCGCATTGATACTCGCAGGTAATAGTTGAAAATCTCTTCTCTTTATTTGATGAATGTCAATTTCGCTTAAGACTACTAGTGGTTCTGAAATTGCCCCATCATAGGGTGTAGCAACATCTAGCAAACCACCTATTAAATTTTCTTTAAAAGTTCTGTTCACTGCTCCCGTAAGGTCCCCTTGGCTTTTTTCATGTGCGATTATAGCTTGTTCAATGCTTACGCCTTTGGGATTCGGGAAGTGTGCATTTACATAACTTTGAAGTTCTGGAATATACTTTTCAGCATAATCAATAATCGGGTCTGTTGTAGCAGTCACCCATTCTTCTGCAGTTGTATGAAGACCATAGATGCCACCTTGTGTAATTCCAATTGCTAAGAAACTGACTGGGAGTAAAACGTAAGCAGATTTAGATAGAAAAGCCCACAACTTATTTGATCTTTCGAGGAGCCCCCTGCGTTTGCAAAACTTAATAACTGCTATGCTTGCAAAGATGCTTATAAGAGCGCCCATTAAGCTGTAAAAGAAGAAATTACCTAATAATTGAGAACTAAGATCTACGAGTGCATTTAAGATTGAATTTTCCATTTCTTTGATTTTTAACAGGTTAATTACTTTGTTTACCCCATTAGTAGTAGAAATGAAAAAAGGTACTCGTAGAAAAAGAAGTTTTTTTAAGATTTATTGAAAAGTCCTTATTTTATTGAACAATTGCCTATGCAGATTTAAATTTTAAAAAAGAAAATGCAAGCAATCCGAATAAAATAATACCAAAAGTTAGCCAAATCCAATTGGATGTACTGGTTTTTAAATCCAAAGCAGTCATATCTCCTATCGGAATAAATGTAGCCCAAAAATAAGGTTCTGGATTAGTGGTATTATTGAGATACTGAAGTTTAGCCTCTCTTAATGCTTTGTCCTTCGGCATGTTTTCTTTTAGGTTACTGTAAAAGTAATTCATGATCTCAGGTGTAGTGCCATCATCGACGTTCCAAAGGGAGGTAATGATACTTTTGGCGCCTGCATAAGAGAAACCTCTAGCCAAGCTGATGATCCCTTCCCCTTTTTGGAGTTCGCCGATACCAGTTTCACAAGCGCTGAGGACAACCATATCAGCATTTAAATCTAGTTCATAAAGCTCCTTGTTATAAAGCCATTCATTTTCCAAACTATCTTTTAGTTCATAGAATGCAAGGAAGGAGTAGTCTCCTACTTGATCATTGGCTTTGCCATGTGTTGAAAGATGTATCAGTTGGTATCCACTAGCTTGGTCTACAAAATTAGCTTCTGTTGCATTTTCATTGATTAAAAGATCACCACCCACTATTTGTTGAATGTTTTTAACTTCATTAACATTTTCTTTTAAAGCACTAAGTCTATTTCTATCATTCAAAACATCAATAGATCTGGCAGCTAAAAGTGTCGTATCTGCACCTCCTCCTTCAAATCGTGGAGCTACCCCTAGAAAAGATTTTGAAGAAGTCAACTTGTGTTTTTTATCTTTCATTTCCTTCAGTAAAGTTGCAGAATAAGAAATGCTTGTTTGATACTTTTTTAATAAATAAGGATAGTCTTGGTATGCACTTATGTTAGTCGGTTTTTCGCTTAGCAAAGCATCAAAAGGAATATAGCCAATGACGCCATCTGGGATGATAATTAATTCTTCCTTATCACCGATTTTATCTTCAATAGGCAAAATTAGTTTTTGATACAACTCGTATGCGGATTCAACGTATTGAATTTGGAGGCTATCTAGTTTAGCTGCGGACAGCTTTTCGCTAAAAGGGCGATAGATGCTTTCTCGAAAGTTTGAAACCAATTGATTTAGGGACATGTTTAATGGTACCTTTTCGACAACTGATTTTTTGTTATTTATGCACGAAATGTATAAGAATTCTTTTCCCACAAAGTAATTTATCAGTGATTGCCTATCAATTAGCAAATCATTTTGCAGTTCACTAATTGCTAAAATTTCATCCGAATGATTCAAACGAAAATATTTTTCATAATCCCTTTTATACACATTCTGTATCGAATCTAAAGATTCATTGATGGCAAATATGTTATTAGAATACGCATTATCTAAGGAATCAATTTTTTCATTGGGATGGCCTGAAGCTTCCATTTCAAATTTGTTTTTTTCAATTTTAGATAGTTTATTTTTAAGTTCCCTTTCTTCCAAATTTAAATTCATTAAGGGCTTAGAAGATACTTGAATGCTATTTTTGTTATAAATATTCTTTAATGCAAAAGCCTTATTTTTTTCAAAAATAACATATAATTGATCCAAGTATTTTTTTTCTTTATTTGCTTCATACAATTGAATATTAGTGTCAATTGCTTGTGAAACAAGCGCAAAATGTTTTTCAAACAAGGATTGCCTGAATGAATTTTCGCTATAGTTTTTCGAAATTTTATAAAGCATGGCTAAGGCCTCATTTTCAAATTCTTGGGCTAATAACAAATTATTTGGAGTATCAATTTTTTTAAGAATCTTTGCTCTTTGTGTTAAACCTTTTACCAATTTGTCTGTATTTATTGTTTTGCCCGTCTTATATTTGAGCCAGCTAAGAATTTTATCATTTTCTTGAAGAGCTTCCTGTAGCTTTTCCTCTTTCTCAAGAATAGAAACCAATTCGAGTTGTGAATTTGTTAATTTAATAAAATCAATTTTTTGGGCTTCCTCTTGAATCTTGATGGCATTCACTATTAAGATCTTGGCTTCTTGGAGTTTACCTTGACTAAATCTTATTAGTGCTTGATTGTGAATAGAAGTTGCCACATCCGGATGTTTCATTCCAAAATTGTGAATTAAAATAGTTTTTGATTTTTCATAACTGTCAAAAGCTAAGTCGTATTTCTCCATTTTCTGGTAGAGCATTCCAAATCCTTCATGCAAGTTTGAAAGACCCAGATCATTTTCTTTCAGGAACTTTGATTTCACCTCAAAGCTCTTTTTCAAGTATAACAATGCCTCATCATAATTTTCATCTAAAGTATAAGCATTTGCAAGAGAGTTTAATGCGATCCCTACATTTAAATGCTCTAATCCAAATATTTTTTTAAAGATCCTTATTGACTTTTGATGGTAAGAAATACTTTTTTTAATATTGTTATTAGTCAGTAAACTAGATCCTATATTGTGATAGGCAATGCCAATCTCTATGTGATCTTCTGGGAAAACATTTTTCTTAATTTCAAGTGCTTTTTCTAAATTTAATGTTCCTGCACTCCTCATGCCATAGGAATTATACAAAGCACCTATCCTATCCAATGTTAAAGCAATTCTTCTATGATTTTCTCCAAAGGCAAGTTTGTATATTTCGTAAGCTTGATAATAATAATCTAAAGCATTCTGAAAATTCTTTCGATCTTTTTCAATCAAACCTAGATTTAAGTAAGAGTCAGCAATATCTGGATGACTTGAAGGCAAAGAAACTTTCCTTATTTCAAGTGCCTTGTTTGTATATTTTGATGCATTTTTCAAATCACTAGTACTTAGATATATCAACCCAATATTATGATTAGTCATACCAATATCATGGTGATTTTTATTCAATGCTTTTTTACGTGTCTCTAGCGCTTTAAAAGAATATTTGAGTGCTTTGTCATAAATCCCTCTTTGTTGAAAAAGTAAACCGATGTTATGAAGCGTCGCTCCGGTTCTTTCATGTGCTTCTCCAAGATACTTCTCACAAATATCTAAAGATTTAAAATAATACTTTTCTGCTTCCCCATACTTACCCTGTTTTGCATTGTATACTCCAAGACAACTATAAACCTTTGCATGTATTTCAGGCATAGCATCCGCATTCTTACTTAATATATCGTTCGCCTTGTTTAATGATTTTAGTGACAGGGGTAAATCATTGATTCTTAAATAAACATCGCCCCGGGTATAATGAATAACCGCCATTTGGACGGACTGCTTTTCAAAATTTTTCATTGTAAGTTTTTCAGCCTCAACAATTTGTACCAAGGCACTATCATATTGAGCTGAGTCAACGAGTACTTTAACAAGAATTAAAACAGAATCAATCGACAAACTATCTTTATGAATTTGTGATTTTTCAGAAACAGCAATTGCTTTATTTTGCAAGTAAAAAGTATTCTTTTCTTGTAAAGAATTATTAGATTCTTGACTTTGAAAAATAAAAAAAGTGATGGCCAATAGCGATAAGCTGAACAGAATACGATTCATTTGGTTGTATTTGGAAGTTAGGATTACTTCGCTTGGGTTACTGCAATATTAACAAATAAAAGATTATACTTTTCTATTTAGAAAAAAAATAAAAATTTAGGAGTACCTTTTATCCAAACCAAAGACTAATGAAAAGAAGATGAAATTTACGGACGATCAAATTATAGAAGCCATACAAGCTTCTAAGGCCTCGCAAGATGAGGTCATCCAGTATTTGTTTTTAAATCCTGAATGGAGAAAAATGGCTTTTTCTAAAATAAATACGCTCCTTGATGCCCCTGAAGTTGGGGAAGATATTTATGTTGATAGTTTAATGGCTTTGAGAAAAAATATATTGTTTAATAAATTCAAAGGAAGCTCAAGTATCCTTACTTACTTTATAAAAATATGCTACAATCAAAGTATCAATTACTTAAACAGTAGCAGTAAAACTGAAGAGAAAAACAAAGTATACCTTGCTCAAGAAAAATTAAATGAAGCAAACTTTATAGATCCTAACATACAAGAATTAGATATGAATACAGATGTAAGATATGAAGCAGTTTTAAAAAGAAGGATTTATTCTAAACTTTCCGAAAAGTGTCAATCAAGCCTTCTTCAAAAGTTTTGGAAAAATTTGAAGCTGAAAGAAATCGCTCAACTATCTAATGTCAACGAACAGAGTATAAAAAATAGATTGTCAAACTGTAAGAAAAAACTAAGGTCATTAATTGAAGCCGATACAGAAATTATGACTCTTATAAAAAACAACTATGGATTATTTTAAAAATATCGAAAACTACCTTTTTAATAGACTCTCTCCCGAAGATAAATTGCTTTTTGAAAAAGAGGCTAAACATAATGAAGCCTTGGCCAAAGAATTAGAAATTCAAAGGTTTGAAATAGAAACAATCAATCAAATCGATGAAGATGATCTAAGGGAAAACCTAAAAGGATTGGGCACCGAAGCTACTAAATTAAAAGATGAACCTGTTAGGCCAGTTGAAAAAACCGCTATTCGAAGAAGTCTCATTTTCAAAGGTCTTGCCATTGCAGCTTCTGTTTTAGTTTTAATAGGATTCCTTTTTATCCCTCAATTGACTTCTACTTCTAATTCACTTGTTGCTAGCAGTTACGAATCTGCAAAGTTGAACTTTGGAGATTCAGGTACTCGGACAGATGATGCCATAAAATCTATTTTTGAAGCTCCTTATATTGAAATTTTGAAAACGAGAAACAAAACTAAGTCTAAAGAAGCCATTAATTATTTCAAAAACTATACTGCTTCTTCGGAGACCAATGCGTTCTTAGCACTTCAAAACCTTGGACATGCTTACCTTCTAGATGAAAGCAACAGCAATGCAATTGCAACTTTTAATAGTTTGTTAGAAAATGAAAGAGTAGGTAAAAGACTAAAAGAAGAAGCTTCCTTTTTTAGAGCCCTTGCTTTTTATCAAAATCAGGAAGAACTAAAAAGTAAGATGCTATTTCAGAACATTGTAGAAAGCAAAGGAAGGTTTTCCGTATTGGCAAAAAAGATATTGGATGAGATAGATTGATGTTTTGGTAATTGTTTATTCCATTCCAAGATGCTTAATCTGATTCTTCTGTTTAAAAAAAAATTATTCAAATAATACCTATTCGTTTCCATAAATGTTTCGGAAGCTCTCTGCCCTGCTAGGCTATTCTTCAAGCTTCAGAAACACAGCATGGTTTCGAATGTTTGGTTATTCGATTATTCGGTTATTCAAATCTTCTCTCTTATAAACATTGTCACCTCTCTTCGTCTTCTTTAATTTCCAAAGTTCAATACCATCTGCTCTACTTAATTCCGGATTATCAGCCAAGAAATCTCGTAGATATCTATTGTATTCAAATTGTGGAGCAATGTCTTTTCTGCCTGTATTGTTTTTATTTGCAAGCTTAATCGCTTTCCATTGTTTTATTGCATCTCCCAATGTTTTACCAGCATTCACCTTCATCCAATTCATGAACCTTACATTGAACTTAAATGGCTTGCCCAATTGTTTTTCAAAGAAGCTTCTGACGTTTTCAGTATTTTTATAATTGTCTGTAAGTATGGTTTCTAAGGATAAGATTTCATTATTCCAATCAAATTTTGATTTTGGCTTAGGCACTGCTTTTGTATTGGCAACTTGCTTATTTCCTGTTTTTAAGAAATGGGCAATTCGATTGCTGATCTCAATTTTTCCTCCGCTCGTTTTCAAACCTGCTGCTCTACAAAATTGTATCAGTTCTTCTTTTAGCCAGTAAAAGGCTTTGAAATCTTTTTCTGAGATTTCATTATTTAGTTTAGGTCGTTCACTCATTTTATAGCCTACTCTGTCTTACTTGAATTATAGAAGAAATATTCATATTTCCTTTTTAAATAAAATAGAATAATTATTTCAATACAAATATTCTAATAGATTCCGAAATCTGTTTACTTCTTGAAATTTGACAAATATAAATTCCCGCATGCCAATTACGCACATCAATTTCAAATCCAGCTGACAAATACACCCCTTCAAAAAAAGTAAGTCTTTGGCCTAAGGTGTTGTAAATAGTAACATCAGAAATATCTGCAAACTCAGACTTTATCGTAAAAGCGTCTGAGGCAGGATTTGGGAATAAACTAATAGTAGATCGAACTTCCTGGATATTGGCTAAGCTTGTCGGTACAATGTATTCATGCGCTCCTATATCAAAGCCATTTCCTTGTGGACGAGTGGTCTGGTCTATATCAAAATTAAGATCATATAGCTGTGCCCCTTGATCTACCAACTCTGGAATATTTGAAGCCAGCTTCAGGTTGCCTTCCTCCAAATTTAGAAACCAATCTGTTTGAGCAATAGTCAAATTTGTACTCAGGGTCGCTTGTCCATCATTACGTGAGCTGATCGCCTTATTGCACAAATTATTTGTGATCTCAACATTGGTCGTTTCCGCAAAACGATATTCAATGGCATTTGGGTATTCTATGTAAATGGTATTATTATACACTTTCGTATTGGGAGAAGATTCCAATCCGATTCCTACATCATGAAACTGGGAAGCACCATCGTTGTAAATCATATTATTTCGAATTATTCCGTTTTCATTTGGACTACTCCCAAGACCAAAACCGATGCCACGATCACAATTAACAATAAGGTTTCTTTCAACCACATTGTCGGATGAGAAATCCCAAAAATGAATGGCATGTTCTGCCAAAGAACCAGAAGGGCTTGCTATGTTTTTAAATATATTATCATTTACAAGCCAATTGCTGCCTTCATGTATGTCTAATCCTCCAATGTAAAATTGTGGCCCAACACCAGCGGGATATTCAAATAGACTACATTGGACATTTGCAAAATCAGCGCCATCTCCAGCAGAAGTCCCTTTGATCATCTGCTCAAAAGTATTTTGAATTTTTACATTGTGTACAAGTAAATGATCTCCTTCTACGGCAATGCCATGATTGCCCAGGTCTTTGATTGTGAGGTCCGCAATGACACAATTATCTCCAACAAAATAAAATCCATTTTCAACAAGAGGTGCGACATCTTTCATCCCATTTCCTGTCAGTATGACCGCATCTCTATTTCCTGAGAGGCTCCTAAAAACAACATCAGATGCTGTGATATAAGGATACCATGAAGTAGAGGCAATTTGATAAGTACCATCAGCAATTAAAATGGTTCTATTGCCTCCTGAATTATTAGCAAGGTTGATGGCTGCTCTTAGTTCCTCGGTTGTTTCCACAGTATCTTTGACTCCATAAACAATGGCACATCGATTAACGGTATTGCTTTCAACATCTGAAATGCGGCAGTCGCAGCCTTGTGCCTTTGAAAAGACGTTTATGAAAACTAAAAAATAGAGGATCAGGAAAAATCTTAAAAATTTCATAGGCATAAGTTAATACCTATTTTTAAACTTTTAAAGGAAAACAGTCAAAGCTAATCCTTTCTAAATATTAGGCTAAGCTTATCATATTGTTCTAAGGAATTATTTGCGTCAATTTGATAAGTGTATTTACCTGGCTCCAACTCTTCTTCTCCAGTAAAATCTATCGGTTGCAAAATATACGTTTCCCCATCGATAATTATTTCAATGTACGCATATTCATATGCTCTTTCAAATACTTTATATTCAGAAGATGTACTAGAATCTAAATCATTGTAAACAACTTCATCATTAAAAGAAATGACTTTAATATTTTTGTAATCAAATCCGCTTATATTTTCAATTCTAATTTGGATATCCTCTTGTACTGGAGGCTCAGGTGTACAGCATACTAATGCTGTCATCATCATTGCTAGTAAAACAATTAATTTATTCATCATTTTAAATTTATGGTTAATGTTCATAAATATCAGACAGTGAATAAAGCAATTTTGGTTGGGTTTTTATTAAATATTTTGGGTTCTTTTATTAAGAATACATCAGATATGCCATGATGCTGCAGATAAAACGTTTAAGGTACTTGAGTTCACGATAGAACAGATCCCTTTATTCTGGTTGTTAACATAGTCTTGTGTAAAAACAAAAATTCGACAACATGCAAAATCCTAAAATCCCAATTCAGACAAAAAAATCACTGACATCCTGTCGAAGTTCCATTCACATCACCCATTTTTAGACCGATTATATCTGGCGCAACGAAGTTTACAGATAAGAAAGGAATTTCTACAACTAATGGGGTGCCCGTTCCTGTATAATCAAAAGGGTTTGGATTGTTTGCAGGATAAGAAAAACTATCATCGACAAAGAGATAAGAATCTCTCGAGGGAAGATTATTAATCGATTGAAGAATGATTTGTCTCAATTGTATGATGTCAAAAGTGGAAATGGTTCCAGAGCCGTTGCAATCCGCTTTTATGTATTGTCTTGCATCATCGAAATTATTAATTCCAACAATGTGGTTTGAAATCATCAAAATATCCGCTATAGAAACGCCACTGTAATGGCACTCATCATATTCTGCTGTAATAAAATAATCTACTGAGGTTGGGATTCCTGTAAATACGTATGATCCAAAATCATCTGTAGTTGTTGTAGAAACAATTGAAAGATTCGAAGGAGGTGTACCCGAGGTTAAATAAACTTCTACACCAGCAAAAGGATTTCCATTTTCTCTATAAATCGTTCCAGATATTTCTACCGTATTTCCAGCCAATAAACTAGGATCTAAACCTTCAAGTTCCATCACTCCAGTATTTGTAGGATCTATCCAATCCTTGAGTCTTGTCTCCGGAGTTCCTCCACCTTCCCA
>CALIIW010000202.1 GCA_938018185.1 uncultured Saprospiraceae bacterium | reverse complement strand
CCAGCGGGATCACCTTACGTTAACATAAGTGGACTTCTCTGAAGTCCTTATACGGTTTAAGGCTTTATTTCCTAATCGTAAAATCTAACAACTTCTTTGGAAACTTCTTCACAATAAAAGCATTTAGACTTTCCCATTCTTTTTCGGAGTAGTCTCCGGTGTGGAAAATTAAGATTGGAACCATGGATTCTAAATCCTGGAAAATTATAGAATTTGCCGTTCTATCAATTCGGCTTACCTTTTTTATCGGAATACATTTCACAAAAGATTCTTGTTTGAAAATGTACTTCCCTCCGAAGACAACATGTTTCTTTCGGAAAAGTGGCAATAAACCATCCCAAATAATTAATGGACTCAATAAAAGGACTACATAAGGTAAATAAGGCCTATAAGCATCCAAGGATTCAGGGCTTAAAAAGTAGGTAGAAAATATTGCTAGTCCAGTAATGAAAGCAATCATAGGCAAACGCGATTTGCGTTTTTCTGGATTATCTGGTAAATATTTTATGCTAAAGGAGGCAAAAAGGTAGGAACTGAATATATAGATGAAATATATCCAAACAAGTACGGTTAATGATTTTAATATCCAATGGATATCCAAATTGTTTTCTTTAGTAGTGTGTTTGATAAGATTGTTTATCTGGTTATCGGTTTATTAGTTTAAGTCAGAGGAAATAAACGAATAAACAGATAACCAAATAAACAGTAGACCGTCACAATATGTAAAGCTTATTTTTTAAAATAATAACTTCACTTTAATAAAGAATCTTTTTACTTTATCTTAAAAGCAGCTTTAATAGGCTTTACCATATCAAGCTTTTCCCAAGTGAATGTTTCTACATTCATTGTCTTGGATTTTCCAGAACCATTAACAAAAGTTACTTTCTTCTTTTCTGGAGTTCTACCCATGTGACCATAAGCTGCAGATTCTGAGTAAATCGGTGTACGTAATTTCAATCTCTTCTCAATATGATAAGGTCTCATATCAAAAAGCTTTTCTATCTTCTTTGCAATCGCACCATCTGTCATCTTCACATTTGCAGTGCCATAAGTATTTACATAAATGTTGGTTGGTCGTGCAACACCAATAGCGTAAGACACTTGAACCAAAATCTCCTCACATACTCCCGCTGCTACCATATTTTTTGCAATATGTCTAGTCGCATAAGCTGCTGATCTATCAACCTTAGATGGGTCTTTTCCTGAGAATGCACCACCACCGTGCGCACCTTTACCACCATAAGTATCAACGATGATTTTTCTACCTGTTAGTCCAGTATCTCCATGAGGTCCACCGATAACAAACTTACCTGTTGGATTCACGTGGTATGTGATTTGCTTGTTAAACAATTTCTTGACTGATCCTTTACAAAGTCTCTTTACTTTTGGAATAACAATGTTTATAACATCTTCCTTGATCTGCTTCAATACAGAATCATCTCTTCCAAAATCATCATGTTGTGTAGACACAACTATTGTATCAATTCTAACAGGTTTGTTATCGTCAGAATATTCTATAGTAACTTGAGACTTTGAATCAGGTCTAAGGTAAGTCATTTGCTTTCCCTTCTTTCTGATATCAGCAAGTACTTGAAGAATCTTATGAGAAAGATCCAATGCCAAAGGCATGTAATTGTCCGTTTCACTTGTTGCATAACCAAACATCATTCCTTGATCTCCTGCTCCTTGGTCTTCTGCTTTTGCTCTTTCTACTCCTTGATTAATATCAGGAGATTGTTCATGAATCGAAGAAAATACACCACAAGACTTTGCTTCAAACATGTACTCAGATTTAGTATATCCGATTCGTTCAATTACATCTCTTGCAATTTGTTGTACGTCTAAATATGTTTTCGTTTTAACCTCTCCCGCAAGAACAACTTGACCTGTCGTAACAAGTGTTTCGCAGGCAATTTTTGAACTTGAATCAAACGCTAGAAAGTGATCTACTAGTGCATCTGATATTTGGTCAGCTACTTTATCTGGGTGTCCTTCTGAAACCGATTCTGAAGTAAATAGATATGGCATGTCGTATTTCTATTTTATAATTAAATTATTTTTAAAATCGACACAAAAGTAGGAATACTTTATAAATAAAACGGTCTGTTCTACTTATTTTATGTTAGTTTCTAATAATTTCTCTCCTTCTAAAAATCCTTCCAATAAATCACCAATCTTAACTGGTCCCACACCGGCTGGAGTCCCTGTATATATGACATCTCCTTGCTGTAACTTGAAGAATTGCGAGAGGTATACAATTAGGTAATCAAAATCAAATATTAGATCAGAAGTATCACCATCCTGAACCAATGCTCCATTTTTTTTCATTTGAAACTTGATTGCCTCTTTATTCTCTAAATCTGATATATTAACAAAAGGACTTAAAGCGGCAGAATTGTCAAAGCCTTTTGCTATTTCCCAGGGATGACCTTTAGCCTTGCATTCCGCTTGAATGTCTCTTGCCGTGAAGTCTATTCCTAAAGCAACTTGATCATAATAGCCTGAGGCAAATTCTTTTTGCACATGTCTTCCATTCTTACTGATCTTCAAAACTACTTCCAACTCGTAGTGCAGATCTTTTGTAAATTCAGGATAATAAAAAGGTTTGTTATTGACCAACAATGCGGAAGGTGGTTTCATGAAAACCAAGGGCTTTTTTGGAACTGGATTGTTTAGCTCCTTTGCGTGATCGCGATAATTTCTTCCGATGCAGAAAATCTTCATTGTTTGTTTTTTTTCAAAAAAAACACCATTGGCTATTGGCTATTGGCTATTGGCTATTGGCTATTGGCAAATAAAAAGCAAATGGCCAACAGCAAAAAGCCAACAGCCTATTCTAATACTTAACATTCCCAAGACCCGCCAACTCCTTCACCTCCCTAACAGTTTCCTGTGCTCTCTTTCTAATATCAGCCGAGGAAGCTTTTATCAAATCCTTATATCTTCTCTTGTCGTCTTTTATTATTTTCTTTTGCTCTGCAAATTTCGCGGTCAAACTCACCAAAGCATCTGCTGTGGCATTTTTCAAATCAACGTACTTAAGAGCGCCATTATTAAAATCTGTCATTAAACTTTCGTGGGCTTCTAGTCC
>CALIIW010000201.1 GCA_938018185.1 uncultured Saprospiraceae bacterium | reverse complement strand
TTAATATAGTATCCAAAGAGAAATGAACAAAGTCTTTATAGCAACAAGCCTAGATGGATATATTGCTGATGAAAATGGAAACATAGATTGGCTTGATACCTTTCCAGAAATTAATACTGTAGATACTGGCTATCATTCTTTCATTGAAGAGGTAGATGGACTCCTGATGGGCAGAGCAACATTTGAAAAAGTTTCAAGTTTTGACATAGAGTGGCCCTATAAAAAACCAGTATTTGTTTTAAGTAATACATGGACTGAATTGCAAGGAAAATTTAGTAAAGATGCGGTATTAGTCAATGGAACAATAAAAGAAGTTTTGGAATATATACATAAACAAGGGTATAAGCGTTTATATGTAGATGGAGGTAGTCTAATTCAAGGCTTACTCAAAGAGGATTTGATAGATGAAATGGTAATTACAGTTATTCCCATTTTGTTAGGTGGAGGCATTCCTTTATTTGGAGAACTATCAAAGAAATTGATCTTTGAATGTAAGGAATCAAAACTCTTTTTAGGGGCCATTGTACAAAATCGATTTGTGCGTAAAAGGACTTAAATGGCTTATTGGTAGTAAGGGTATTGTAAGCATCTTTCTATTATAAGAGTATAAAGGTTAAAGTAGACGCTATATTCCTATAGCAGCATAAATTAAAAGTAATTTCACATGGATTCAATTACGCAAGGATTACTAGGTGCTGTGACTTTTGCAATTGTTAAGGATAAAGAGATAGGGAAAAAGTCTTTACTTATCGGGGCAGTGGCTGGGATGATTCCAGATTTAGATGTTTTTCTTGCCCCTTTTTTCAATGACATTGAATTTTTATCTGTTCACCGGTCCGTATCACATTCTATTATTCTAGCGGTACTTTTAAGTTTAGGTTTAGGGGTACTATTTCATAGCTTATACAAGAAAAAACAATCCCAATCTTCCTGGATCTTTGCCTTCTTCCTAGCCATAATGACGCATTCCATTTTAGATTGGTGTACAACTTATGGAACTAAGTTGTTAAGTCCATTTAGCGCTAGATTGTTCTCCACCAATAACATTCATGTATTCGAACCATGTTACACCTTAATATTACTAATAGGTGTTTTACTTTTGGTATTTAGAAATAGAAAGGCCTTTAATCGTCAAAGAATATTAAATTTTACTTTGGCTCTTTCAAGCATGTATCTGATGTGGACCTTTGTTTCTAAAGGAATAGCAAATCAACATTTTGTAAATGAATTGCAAAAACAAAATATTCCTTACACACAACTCATAGTTTCTCCAACACCTCTCAACTCATTGCTTTGGCATGGAATTGCCAAATCAGAGGATGGCTATTATTTTGCAACGCATAGTTTGTTGGACAAAAACGAAACCACCAATTTTTATTTTGAAACATCTGAGCATGCTTTAATTGACAAAATTAAAGGAAATAGATTGGTGAAATATTATTTAGATTACACACAAGACTTCCCACTAATAAAAAAGGATGCCTTAGGGAATGTTAAAATATATGCAATAAAATATGGGCCTGTAAACGTATTTGGAAAGCCGGAATTTTTATACCCTTTACGTTTTAATGAAAATGATATGAAGGAAGAATTGATCTATATTGATAAGACGGCAGATCATAAGGGACCTGTGAAATGCTATAAAAGTCTCTGGAAAAGAATTAGAGGAATTTAATTAACAAACAAATGAAAAAGTACTTCCTATTTAATATACTTCTCATTTTGCAATTGTTGTTTGTGCTATCCTTGATAGTCTCTTGCAAGAATGGAGATAAAATTAAAGATAATAAGAGCAATAAAATTGAAGTAAATAAGATTACCAGTTTAGAAGCAAATACGCTTCTCTTTGATAAGGACCCTTACTTTATAGAATCAAAAGAGGATACAAGTGTACATGGACCAACAAGCATAAGTAGAAACATCATACAAGATAAAAATGGAGATTTTTGGTTTGCTACCTGGGAAGGAATTATACATTACGATGGCAAAACTTTTACAAATCATACTAACAAAAATAATCTTCGTCGTTGGCATGTTTTTGCAGTGATGGAAGATTCTAAAGGCAATATTTGGTTTGGTACCATAGGGGCAGGGATCTATTTGTATGATGGGAAGAAATTTACCAATATTACTAGCCAAGATGGGCTAGCTCATGATAGCGTGACTTGTCTTTATGAAGATAATAAAGGATCTATTTGGATAGGAACGCAGCAAGGAGCCAGTTGCTATGATCCTTCTATTTCCTTCATACCAAATCTAAATTCTATAAAAAATTATACCAAGGAAGATGGCCTAGCCAATCATGATATTAATGCCATTGCACAAGAAGAATCAGGTTTGTTTTGGTTTGGTACAAGAGGGGAAGCTTCCAATTTTGACGGCGAGAAATTCTTAGTGATTAAAAATAAAGATGGTTCTGTATTTACCAATGTGAGGTCAATTCTTAAAGATCAAAAGGGTAGTATGTGGCTGGGAGGAAACGATGGTCTTTGGCGTTACCAAGAGGAATCTTTCACTAATTATGCAAGCGATTTTGTTGGTTATATTTACGAAGATAAAA
>CALIIW010000200.1 GCA_938018185.1 uncultured Saprospiraceae bacterium | reverse complement strand
CTATTCCCCAACCCAGCAAGTACTAAGTCGAAACTAAAACTAAGAGAAAAAGCAGACTTGGTGACTTTGCATGCTTCTTCTGGAAAACTGATTCATACCTATCGCAATCCCAAAAAAGACCTTGATATAGAATGTGAAAATTTGCTTGCAGGTATTTACACTATTTGCATTTATACTGGAGATAAAAAAGAAATAGAACGATTAGTTATAATTGGAAATTAAGTAGAGTTAATTTTTCATATGATCCTTGTCAGCATCCTTTTGAGCGGGGATGCTGACCTTTTTTAAAGTTGAAAAGCGAAGCAGTTAAATTTAAGAGTTGAAACTGTTGTCTTAAAATAAGTTGGATGAAAATAGAAGATGAATTATTGATGGTTAAGCAAAATATATTCTTGAGATTTTAATCAATCAAAAGTATTGTAAGACATTCTTCTTATAGAATTAATTAAGTCCATAGGAGTATTCATTGATAGTAATTTTGTTCTTATAGTGCCATTTAAACTTTACGAGGAAACAAATGCAGCAATTGTCCCAATGGGATACCTTCGGCATAAGTTTGAATGTTACAAATCTAATGTTAGTGCACTGGTTAAAAAGCTGGTGCATTTTTACTTTTGAATTCTAGTCATCGCTTGAATGGCTGAAGCATTGTTCGGTTCTAATTTTAAAACTTTTTGGAGAAGTACTTTTGCTTCTTCATTTTTCTTAAGGATCATTTGGACAGCGGCCTTGTTTAAATAAGCTGAAGCATAATCAGGGTCTAGCGCTATCGCTTTATCATAGTTCTCAATGGCTTGATCTAGTCGTCCGCTGAGTACCTGTGAGTAGCCATAGTTATTCAAACTAATTGGGCGTTTAGCGTTTTCATTTAAAACGAATTCAAAAACTTCTTGTGCTTTTTCAATTCTATTTAACTGTAAATTCACTATACCATATTTTTCTAAAAAATCAATATCTAGCGGCTGAAGTTCAACAGCCTTTTCAAGATAAGATAATGCCTGTTTGTATTCCCCAAATTTCATAAAAGACTCCCCTATTCTGTACAAAGTCCATTCATCCGAAATGGATTCAAGCTGTTTTTCTTTTGAAACCTGAACCACTTTGGCAAAATCATTTCTTGCAAATGCATAGTGAATTTCAAGTTCAAATAAATTTCTTTCTGAACCATTTAATTTATCCAAATAAACTCTTGCAGAATCTAAGATGGCTTTTTCGTCCACATATTTATCATGAAACAACAAGTAAGCGTTGGCCATCTCCAAATTAGAAGCCTTAGGCTTTGTCAAAATTTTCAAACCTAAAAACTTAGCTATATCTCTCACCTCATCGTCTGCCAAGTTTTCAGAAACAGTATCTCCACTTTTATGAATAAAATGATCCGTTATTCTCACATGCGGAATATCAATCGAGCCAGACTTGGGCATGTGGCAAGAAGTACAATCATTATCTGCTGCCTTGCTTAATTGGGAAGAGACCGTACATAACTTTTGTTTCTGTTCTTTATGGCAAGAAAGGCAGGCATTATTATATTTTTCTTTGGGCGTACTTTCTACAGAGTGGTGTGGGTGGTGACAAGTAATACAGCTTAGATCATCAGATTTTATATAACAAGGGCTCATCCTCAAACGATCCGCTTGGGAGGCCATGATAAATTTCTTATGGTTGTTTGAGTACCTAGGTAGGTAGACATTCATCACTGATGACAATTCCATCCCTGGTTTAAAATCATAGAAACTTTTGCCCTCATTCAGCACGGACATCCCTTGTAAATGGCAGCGCTGACAAAGATCCATAATTAGATCTCTAGAAAGATCATTTGGATTGACAATACTGTAGTCTATTTGGAGCGCAGTATCAACTCTTATACCAGCCCTCTTTTCTTCTACATGTATTTCTCCAGGACCATGACATCTTTCGCATTCTATCCCAGTTGGCATTTTAGAGAATTTATGATAGCTGCCCTCTACCAATTCTGGAAAGTGATTGTGGCAAGTTAGACATTCCGATTCAAGAACCCTGGAAAATCTGAGGTTCTTATCTTCATACCCCGGTGCCATGTCCCACTTTTTATCCTGTGTATAAAAAGTTATTGGCGCTTGAAAAGTATAACCATTTTCATCGATTATATGCGAATTTGTATGTTGTCCTGACCCAATAATGTAGGAGATTTTTTCTATCCTCTTATGCACAGTATCTATTCCTTCGAGGCGATACTCCATGATGTACATAGCCGAATCTTTAAAATATGGTTTGTAATAAAAATCTGAATTTTCGTCATAGACCAAGGCATGGTCGTCATACAAGGCATCAGATTTTTCTTTTGATGCATGATCAAAAGAACGCCCCATTCCAGTTTGGCTAAAGCTTTGATGTATCCCAATGTGACAAGCTTTGCAAGTTTCCATCCCAACATAGCCAACTGAGTCCTGAAGGTTTGCATACACTTGTTCATTTGCCATTTTCTTATCGCTAGCGCAATGGCTTAAAATAGCGATGAGGAACATGATAAAGCAAGCGATGGTTGTTAAGCGCATTAAAGATTGTTGAAAATTGTTTATTTGTTTATTGTTTATTCGGTTGTTTGAATGTTTACTTTTTGTATCCATAAATGTTTCGGAAGCTCTCATCGCTAATAGGCTCCGCTTCAAGCTTCAGAAACACACCATGATTTCGAATGTTTCCTTTGGACTTTTGTTCGAATTTTCTGTTATCCTTGGACCTAGGACGCTACATGCAAGCACGAATTTGCAAATTAATTGTTAATAATCTCATTAATGTGCTAAAATACTTGATGACAACTTATCTTAACTAGGATAATTTAATTCCCATCATTGTTTTTGCTAATTTGCAAGTCTTAACAAGACAAGCTTACATTTAAATACTTAATTATGAAATTTTTCATTACGCTCATAAGTACATTTATGGTTATCAACGCATTTGGTCAAATAAATCAAAATTATCAAAAACCTTCTGCTGAAATATTAAAGCTTGTGGATGTTGATCCCGCACCAGCTGTCAGACTGGATGATATCAAAGAAAACATGGTACTAATGTATCGGGATAATTATAAAGGCTTGGCAGAACTATCTGAAAAGGAATTGCGCTTAGCAGGATTAAGAATCAACCCAAAAACGAATATAGGGTCTCGAACAAATTATTATAAAAGTTTAAAAGTAAAACGCATTAATGCGAAAGATAAAATTGATGCCGTAAAAGGCCTCCCTACTAATGCTCGTTTGGCAAATTTTTCTTGGTCAAAAGATCAGAAAAAAATGGCCATGACCAACACAACGGAAACAGGCGTTGAATTATGGGTCTTAGATATAGCTTCTGCGCAATTAACTAAACTGACAGATGCAAGATTAAATGCAAATACAAGAGGTGCTATTAATTGGTTTAAAGATTCTAAATCTATATTGGTCAAAATGCTGCCTGAGGGAGCATCAAAACTATTGGATAGAAATGAGATGGTTCCAACAGGGCCTACTGTTTCTATTTCTGATGGCAAGAAAGCTCAAAACAGAACTTACCAAGATCTTTTAAAAAGTAAGACAGATGAGCATAATTTTGAGCAGCTTGTAAAAGCTACTTTGTATAAAGTCAACCTAGATGGCTCGAAAGAAAAATGGATGGATGAGGATATGTACAGCAATATAAGTTTCTCTCCTGATGGAGAATACGTGATGGTCAATACGATTGAAAGACCCTTTTCGTATTTAGTACCTTCTTACAGATTCCCTTCTGAATCTGCGATTTATTCTAAAGAAGGAAAAAAAATACAAACCTTGATTAATGTTCCATTAATTGAAGATCTCCCAAAAGGTTTTATGGCTGTCAGAAAAGGAAAGCGAAATTTCAGTTGGAGAGCAGATAAAGGGGCAAGTATGACTTATGTTGTTGCATTGGACGAAGGAGATCCAGCTAAAGAGGTTTCTCATAGAGATGAAGTATTTCAATTAGACGCCCCATTTGATGGCGAAGGGAAATCATTGATCAAAACAGAAAATAGATTCATGTACATTCAATGGGCTGATGACAATACAGCCATTGCTTATGACAGGTGGTGGAAAAATAGAAATACAAAAGCTTATGCTTTTAATCCATCTGATGCTTCTGCCGAAGCTAAAATTATAACAGACAGAAACTATCAAGATAGATATTCTGATCCTGGCTATATAGTGACTAGAAGAAATAAGTATGGTAGAAATGTGCTCGCGCTAGATGGCGGCAATATCTTTTACTTGGGAGATGGTTTTTCTGATGAAGGCCAGTTTCCGTTTCTTGACAAGATGGATCTGAGCACCTTAAAAAAGGAAAGATTATATGAGTCCAAGTATGAAGACAAATTTGAAGATCTATATGATTTCAATATAAAAGAGAAAGAACTGCTTGTTAGAATAGAATCGAAAAATGAATACCCAAATTTTTACTTTAGAAAAATGGGTGATGATAACTTACAGCAAATTACTGCCTTTGAAAATCCTTTCGAAAGTATAAATTCTGTTCATAAGGAAGTCATCGATTACAAAAGATCTGATGGGCTTGACTTAAATGGTACTTTATATTTGCCACTAGGTTATGACAAAGAAAAGAAGGAAAAAATGCCAATGATTCTTTGGGCTTATCCTCGAGAATTTAAAGACAAAGATAGTGCTGGCCAAAACACAAAAAATCCAAACCGTTTTACTTTTCCATATTGGGGATCTCCGATCTATTGGGTGACAAAAGGTTATGTTGTCTTAGATGGTGCTTCTTTTCCAATCGTAGGGGAAGGCGAGGAAGAACCTAATGATTCTTTTAGAAAACAACTGGTTGATAATGCGAAGGCTGCCATTGATGCCGTAGACAAACTTGGCTATATTGACAGGACAAAAGTAGCAGTCGGTGGACATAGTTACGGTGCCTTTATGGTTGCCAATCTTCTTTCCCATTCTGACTTATTTGCAGCAGGAATTGCAAGATCAGGTGCATACAATCGTACGCTGACACCCTTTGGTTTTCAAGCAGAAGAACGATCTTACTGGGAAGCTCCGGAGGTGTACAATAACATGTCTCCGTTTATGCATGCAGATAAGATGAAAACACCTTTGCTTTTAATACATGGTGAAGCTGATAATAATTCTGGTACTTACCCGCTGCAGAGTGAGCGGTATTTTAATGCGCTTAAAGGACTTGGTGCGACGGTGCGTTTGGTTATGCTACCTAAAGAATCTCATGGCTACAAAGCGAAAGAAAGTATTTATCATTTGCTTTGGGAGCAAGATGAATGGTTGGAGAAGCATGTGAAGGGGGTGGAGCCGAAGATGTAGGAATCTGATAAACTGATAAACTGATAAACTGATAATTTTTAATTTATCAGATTATTGAACTTATCAGATTATCTGATGTATCCAATCCTACTCGCAACCCCACTGAACGCCATTGCTATTAATTCATGGTATTTATCATTTGCTTTGGGAACAAGATCAGTGGTTGGTAAAGTATGTGTAAGGGGGTTGAGCCGAAGATGTAGATACGAAGTTGAAAACTTCGTATAGCAGCGTGAAGGTTTGTAACATTTCGTAAAGGATTGATACGAAGTTGAAAACTTCGTATAGCGGCGTATAGGTTTGTAACATGTCGTAAAGGATTGATACGAAGTTGAAAACTTCGTATAGCGGGGCATATACTTATATAACTTATTTGGTTTTTATTCACAACCCAGCTGATAACTTGACAATACATCTGAAACAGGAATACACAATCCTGACTCTACCGATTCCGGCTGATATCTACCAAGGCTTGGATCAAATAAACTTTTTGAAACAAACAAAGTCAATTTATCAATTTCGTCATTACTTAAATCCAATGGTTTAAAATGTTCTGATAGTTGTTGAACGGAGACATTTTGATTTTCAGCTTCCGCTTTATTTTTATAAGCAATCACATCCTTGATAGATCTAAAACTAGCACCATGTCCGTAAAATGGTGAGGATTTTAAATTGTACAACTGAGGTACTTTGAATTTATAATCATCGTCTGCATTTCCATTAAAACCACCTCGTCCTTTATTTTCTATATTGGTACTTGAGGCATTTATAATGCTTTGGTCGCATTGAAAAAGGTCTTTCATCCCAATAGCTTCAAAACTCATTTTATTCAAAGCTGGGCCTGTATGACAATCAACACAAGCAGCCTTTGTGAAAAACAAAACCGCTCCTTCTAATTCCGCACTGGACATAGCATCTTTTTCACCTTTCAACCATTTTTGAAAAGGCGCTTTGTTTGAAAGCAAAGTTCTTTCATAAGCTGCAATCGCTAAGCCTGCATTCAAGGTAGTGTACCTTTCGCCGACAGGCAAATCTGCAAAAGTGTTATCAAACATTTCTTTGTAACCAAGCTCAGTTACCAATGCCTCATCAACCGCCATTCGGTGAACTTCTAAACCGGCGATGGCCTGGGTTTCTATGCCTTGAAAACCTAAATTATTTTTTGCTTTTGGCGTGCCTTCTGTCCAATTCCATTCAGTGCCTGCATTCATTGCAGTACCTCCGAACTGGCCATTCCAGAGCATCAATTCTTGATAGGCCGCATTCATCGCAGAAGGCGAACGTATAGGCTGCACATCAATATTCTGTGCATTGTAAAGGGCACCCATGGTTCTTGCCTCACCATTCATACCAAAACCAATTCCGCCTTCTCCCATTCCTTGTTGTCTGCCTGCTTGAAAACCGGCAGATGCAAAGTGACAGGAAGCACAAGAGTAGGTATTTTTGCCAAGACTAAACTTTGGATTAACCCCTAAGCCTGCTTCATGAAAAAGCATTTTTCCCAGTTCAACTTTATCTGCAGTTATGGGATTTTTTGGATCTTGAGGAATGGCATTAAAATCGTCAGATTCTGGCATCTTGAAAAAATCCAATCCGGAAGCATCTCCAGCCTCCCGAAGCGCATTTTCAAGTGCTAGGTTGAAATCTTGATTAGAGTCTTGGACGAATGAATCGTCATCATTTTGACAAGAAGTAAATAAAACAGCAACAAGTGCCAGTAAAAAAATTAACTTTCTCATATCTGTTTGTTTGTTGTCTTTTAAAAGACATTATAGATATTCAAATATCTTACCAAGATTTATTGAGGTTTGACATTTCTCGTACAGCTGAATTTACAAGACATAAAATTCATTTGGTGCTAATTTTAATTGCTCAATTTGTATAAAAGGCAGTCACAGTATTAATTTAGAGTGGAAACCCTTTAAGATTATTTGGCGTAAAATCGGTGCACATAGGATAAAGGTCAACACAAAAACAATTTACCCCGAGCAAACTTTTAGGCTTGACCTCCCACCTCTTTGTAAACCAAATGTAACAATTATGAAAGAATTGAATTGCTTTCTAGGAACACCTGTATGCCTTAGAGTCTACTTCTTAACGATTCCATTCCTTCTGTTTTTTGCGCATGATGCGATGGCACAAAACCTAATACCTAAATTTGGGAAGGACCATCGTGAACTTAAGATTAATGGAGGTATTCGACTTATCAATGATTTTTATTTTAATGATGGAATTGCCCCTAGAAGAGACGGCTATCAATTCAGAGCGCAAGCTCGTTTAAATTTAAACATACTTGGAATTGATGCACCATTCGCATTTAACTTTTCTGACGGAAACAAGAACTTCAAATTGCCTTCATACACTTTTACGGGCATCAGTCCGAGTTACAAAATTGCAACATTACATGTTGGGGATCGGTCTATGTTTCTTTCCAGATACACACTAGGTAACATCACTTTTGGAGGTATTGGCTTAGAGTTGAAACCAAAAAAATTCTACCTCGGTGCCATGTATGGAAGGTTACGAAGAGCTGTAGCTGAAGACCTCGATGGCCGTCAGGATCTTGACCCATCTTATAAGAGGATGGCTTATGCGATAAAAACAGGGTATCAAGGAAATTCCTCCAATTTATCATTCATTTTCTTCAGTGCCAATGATGATAAAAACTCTATCACCAGTCCAACAACATATTCTATCACTCCTAATTCTAATATGGTTGCCAGTATTCAAGGCTCACAAAGATTATCAAAACGAATCAATCTTAATGTAGAATGGGCGCATAGTTTATTCAATAAGGATTCTCGCGCATTGTCTATCGCCAACGATTCTAGTTTTGGTAACACATATGGTGGATTGTTCACTCCAAATGCTTCTTTTCAAAAAGGAGATGCTTTCAATTCAAAATTGAACTTCACTGTAAATGATTACGCATTTAATTTAAGTTATGAAAAGATTTCAAGAGGATTCCGTACACTAGGCGCCATCTTTTTTAACAATGACTTAGAAAATATAAGCGCTGGAGTTAATAAATCCTGGTTAGAAGGTAAACTCAATCTTTCTCTCAATGGAGGCATAGAACGAACCAATCTTGATGAATTTGTAGCAGAAAAAACAGCTAGAGTAATAGGTTCTACCAATGTCAATTATACACCATCTGAAAAATGGAACTATTCGCTTCAATATTCAAACTTTCAAAATTCTACTAAATTAAGAGCGACTAGTACTGATGAAATATTTGTCGATTCAATTTTCCTAGCACAAGTTACTCAAGCGGCTTCTTTTACAGCAACTCATTTTCTTGCCGAGAAAGGCAATGGTGGTTCAATCACAGCGCTACTAAGTTTTCAAAATGCTAATAGTATTGTTGAAGATGTTATTTCAGAAAATCAACACTCTAATTTTTGGTATGGATCTCTTTTATACCAATCGCCTCAAAGTGAGGATTTTGGATGGGGAAGCAGCATAAGTGTCAATAGATCGACTTTTTCTGACATCGCCTCGACTTACATAACTCCAAGTTTTTTTGTAAACAAAACACTCCTAAAAAAGAAATTTAAGTCAGACGCCCGATTAAGCTTAAATTATATAGAGCAAGCTAGCAATACTATATTTTTAATTAACCTCGGTGCAGGCGGACTATACCAATTAAACAAAGACAATAGTTTTCGCCTATCTGCCAATGCACTCCAACAATTCGGATCAGGAGACAAAGAAAAACAATTTCTTGAAGTCTTTTTAAATGTTACTTATGGATATAAGTTTAGACGAAATGGCAAGAAAAAAGAAAAAGCTATAGAGTGAAATTCGAGATGAACAATCTATTGTAGCCATTGTCTTTGTACAACTCGCAATGGGAAACATTTTAATTTCAATTGAAAAACATAAGGTTAAAAAAATCAAATGAGCAAAATAAATTTCATTCTTACGGTCATACTTTCATTCGGTTGTTTACTTTCTTTGAGTGCACAAATTTACCCAGTCAGCATTACAACACAAAGTATGCCTCCACATAGTGGCAACATATCTGACTGGACTACTCCTGGTGTAAATCGTCTTGGAGTAAACATCCTTTTAGCTGATGTGAATGAGGTCAACTATCAGGGCCAACTCAAAGTCAAAATAGAAGGCCAGGGTATTACACTACGATCAAAAAACAACCTACCAACAGCTCCTATTGAGTTGCGGTACGGCTCGCCCTTACAGTTGAATGGTTATGATCTTTCCGAAATTTTGCACTATGAAAACTTAATATTTGAAAACTATTCCATCCAACAGTATGAGTCCAATGGAGGACTACCAGATGGTATTTATCAGGTTTGCTTTCAGGTTTTTGATTACGATAGAGTTGATGAAGAGCCAGCAAGTTTTGAGAGTTGTGTCACATTATCTGTCACCTTACACAAAACACCAATTGTAGTGTCACCAACTGGAATCCAGGCTCCAATGTCACCCCAGTTTGTTCCGATTCAATGGCAACCCAGACATACAGGAGGTTTCCCTACAGAATATCTGGTAGAAGTTTTTGAATACGATGCTGCTGCAGGAATGACGCCAGAATTGATAATAGATTTTGAACAAGCTGCGATTTCAAAAACAGTAATGAATATGAATTCAGCCATAATTGATGTTACGGATCCGGCATTGATACCTGGTAGAGATTACATTGTGCTTGTGCAAGCCAAGGATATGACCAATCAAAATGGCTTTGAAAATAATGGTTGGAGTCAATACGAAACATTTACTTATGGAGAAAGCAGTTGCCCTCCCCCCTTTAGCATTAACGTGAAAGAAACAACTGCCTCCTCTACAACTCTTGCATGGAATCCAATACCTGGAGGGTATAACAACAGTTACGTTATAAAATACAGAAACAAATACAAGGCAAATAGTAAATGGTACGAAGATGAAACCACCGGAAATGAAATAGAAATCAATGATTTATTAGAAAATACTACTTACGAATTTCAAATGTATACCTTATGTGAGGGATTTACACCGGGTGACTTTTCAGCAATTGATACTTTAGTAACGGATACAATACCTATGCAAATTGATTGTGGTGATCCAGCAACATTACCTCCATTAGACAATCAAGAACTGATTACCTCTTTAGATACTGAAGATGTTCTTTCTATCGGAGGATTTAAAATACACTTGGACTCTATTTCAAAAACTGGAGATCTTTGGTCAGGTAATGGAGCGGTACATCTTTCTTGGATAAACACATATATCAATGTTGAATTTGAAGATATTGAGATCAATACAACCAAGCAAGTATTGTCAGGAAAAATCTACGCCATATCTGATGGTCTTGACGCACTGCCCGGTTTTATTACTGGCGAAGAATTGGCAGAAGAACGCAATCAACCGGAAGTTCCTGTATGCGACGATGGCTCTTTGGAAGACCAAGGAGACGGAATGGGAGGAGGCCGAATTTCCACTGAGCAAGAATATGAAGGAGATACTTTCGTTGCTGGAGCCGGCATTGGTGCTACAAATTTACCCTTTGGATTGACAACGTTATCTTCTAGTTCTACTTATATTATAGCGCTGGATTCCATGGTATTTTCTCCTCAAAAAGCCTCCTTAAAAGCATTCATTGCATTGGACATTCCCACAAAAACAGGGGAGAAAAAACATCTAGTCTTTGACGGAGAAACAAATTTTCATCCTGGTGGATTGGTGGGAGAATCAAAAATGTTTTTGTCTGAAACGGTACAAGCTCAGCTACAGTCAAAAACTAGATTTTCATTTATTGGAGGAGAAAATTCTTATGTCAGTTGGGATTGTCACGGATTCAAATCAGTTAGTATAGAAGGGTCCGTAGAGTTTTGTAGAGACATCATAATTCCTATTGACCCACTAACCGGTGAAGTAGATAATGTAAACTATGTAAAAGGTTCTTTTATCACTACCATGCCAGAATGGGGAGACTTTGTGGCAACAGTTTCTATCTCGCCATTTGCGCTAACACAAAAACCAGATTGGAAATGGGAGGTTCAAAATTTGATTTTTGATTTTTCTGATGTGATGACACCAGAGACAGTTGTCTTTCCAGATGGATATGAACATGCTGATGTCATAGATAGCTTGTCTACTGAAAATTATCCCGCATGGACTGGCTTCTTCATTGAGTCTGCCACGGTTACCTTGCCAAATAGTTTGACAGGTGTAGAAGAAGGAGATGAAGTAAGCATCGGAGGCGAAAATGTCATCATTGACAACATGGGTCTTTCTGCTTGGATATACGGAACCGAACTATTACCGCTTGAAAAAGGTCGCATGGGAACCTGGGCTTTTTCAATAGATTCAATGGGCATCGCTATTCAATCCAATACATTTAAGAATCTTGCCATGTCAGGTGAGGTCGATGTTCCAGCTTTTGAAAAGGAATTTGAATACGATGCTTTTATTGACCCGGGTGATGAGTACTTTTTTAAAGTGATATGGAATGATACTCTAAAATTAGAAGCCTTTAAAGCGAAGGTGGAGCTGCATGCTTCCTCAGCTATAGAAATAAATTATAAACCTAATGAGAAGAAATATCATGCTGAGGCAGTTTTACACGGACTAGCTTCTTTTCAACCTAAAACGGAAGGTGGTACAGGTCTGAGTATCCCCTATTTAAAATTTCAAGATTTAAAATTACTAACCAACGAGCCATATGTAGAATTAGGGTCTTGGCAATTGGAAGGTGATCTTTCTGCAAACTTTGGCGCCTTCGACATAACGCTTTGTGGATTTGGAATTACTAAAGATGAACAAACCCAAGAAGTCATTATAGGTTTTTGCGCAAAAGTACATTTGACCGGAGCATCTGGAGGTGAGTTGGCAGCTGATGGTTTTTTCCGAATTATTGCGGATATAAAATACAGTGAAACATTTGAAAGACAAATTTGGTCTTATAAAGATTTTAAAGTTGACAAGTTAGGAATTGATGCAAGTGGAACTGGCTATGCATTCAAAGGTGATATTCTATTTTTTGAAAAGGATCCTGTCTATGGTAATGGATTTCGCGGAGCTATAGAAGCTACTTTTCAACCCAAGTTGACAATTGGCGCTGTGGCTCAATTTGGATCTGTAGATGGATACAAATATTTCTTTGCTGATGCCCTTGCTTCCTACAACCCTGGAATTACGATGGGTGCGTCTGGTTTGATGCTCTATGGATTTGGCGGTGGCGTTTCTTATCATATGGCGCGTACAGGATTTGAAAAAATTGTTATGCCTCAAGAAGGAAACAATCCAGTTGCTCCAACTGCGATTGGGGTTTCTTTGTCGGGTATGAAATACATACCCAAAAAAGATGTAGGGGTTGGTGTAAAAGCCACTGTAGCAATCGGCACTGTCAACAGGACGCTTTTTAACGGCATTGCCACATTGGAATTTATTTTCAACACTAATGGTGGCTTACACCAGATTGGATTTGATGGTACTGGAAAAATATTAGCACAGCCAGATGGTACACCTAAAGTCTCTTGCGATCTTGCCATGACTTTTGATTTTCCCTCTGAGGCTTTTCATGCTTCCTTAGATGTTTATGTAGATGTACAAAATGTGATCACAGGAGCCTATGCAAATAAGAAGGCCGGAAACGGGACACTGCATGTTGACCCTAAAGACTGGTACATTTATTTAGGAACACCTGACCAACCTATATCACTTGCACTTGCTACAGAATTCATTCCTAAATTGGATCCTTTGAAAATTAGCTTTGGCGGTTATTTTGATGCAGGTTCTATCATCCCACCATTCCCGGGATTGCCTTCACAAGTGAACAGTATCCTGGGAGATTATTCCATCACCAAGCGAGATGATCCACGATTTGCCGGTGGAAACGGATTGATATTCGGAGCAAATATGAAAGCAGACTTAGCCAACTTACGGTATGCCATTTTTTATGCTAGTCTATCCGCAGGTATGGGATTCGATATGATGCTATATGATTATGGTCTAAATGCTCGTTGCGAAGGAAATGAAAGATCGCCTGACCCAATTGGAATAGATGGTTGGTATGGAACTGGTCAAATGTATGCCTACATGCAAGGTGAAATTGGAATTAGCGTGGATCTATTCTTAGTAAAAGGAAATTTCAAAATATTAGAAATCGGAGCAGCTGCAGCATTGCAAGCAAGGTTACCAAACCCAATGTACATGAGAGGGAAAGTTGGTGGCTATTATAGCATACTTGGCGGAGCAGTTAGTGGCAAATGTTCTTTCTCTTTTGAAGCTGGAGAGAACTGTACGGTCGTTGGTGCTGATGTTTTAAAGGTGGACATCATTTCCGATACTTCTCCAAATTTAAATGAAAATAAAGAAGTGGATGTTTTCATCAGGCCACAAGCAACCTTCAATTTTGCGATGGGTGAAACATTTTACTTGTCAGATGAAGAAAATGTAAGACATTATTATCGACCTGCCATAGAGGATTTTTACTTAACCAATCTTAGAACTGGAGCGAAGGTGAAAGGAGATTTAATTTGGGCAGAAGACAAATATACCGTTGCCTTAAAATCTGAAGAAATACTAGACCCACAAACCAATTTTGAAATGATCGTTCGCGTAAAAGTAGAAACAAAACTCTGGGGTGAAGAATGGGAAATGCTCAAAGATGGTTTTGGGGACCCCTACTTTCAAGAGAAAAAAATAAAATTCAAAACCGGTGATGCACCTAATTATATTCCTATGTCCAATGTAGCATTTAGCTACCCAGTTCATACGCAATACAATTTTTATAAAGATGAAAACAATACAGGATATGTTCAATTGGTACAAGGTCAGAGTTATTTGTTTAATGGTAGTACTAGTGGAGAATGGGTGCAAAAAATGCGGTTAATACAGGATGGAACCATTTTGCAACAATTTGATTTCTCTTATGATGCTGGGCAAAAAAGAGTAAAATTCAAATTACCTACTGCCAGATTAAACAATCAAAAAATTACGCAACTTGTGTTGGTTGCTATTCCTAAAACTTCTGAAGGTGCAGTAGATGAAAATGTAGTAATGAAAGAAACAACATTAGTATTTAACCAAGGCGGTGATCCTCCTGCAGCAGGCCCAAATGAAGATTTTAGTTCCATTTTATTAAAACAAAGATCTCTTGAAAATCAGGCACAGAACCTGAATGAAGAAGTGATGGTCGCTCTAAATTTCAGAACGAGTAAATATAACACGCTTGCTTCAAAAATAGAAAGCCTTTCTTCGGTGAGTGATTATCAAACTTCAGATGTCATCAGTAGTACCCTTCTACCTAATGGTAATAGGATGTCTCTTACAATAGACGGCTTTGGACAGTTTTGGAATGGAGATGAATTGTTTGATCAATTTGAATTGAAAGGTTATACCAATGCTGATGGAGCTATCGTTCCGCCATTGATAGAACTGCAGGCTAACCTTGATGTTACTGGAATTCGAAATAATCTGGAATGGTACGACAATGAAATTTATCCAAATATGACCAGCAAAGTACCAAGCGCACAATTTCCTATCACTGGTTACTATGCCGACTTATATGGTACAGATTATTCTAAAGCCCTTGTATTAGGTCAAGGATTAAGCAACAAAGTTTTGACTGATCAGGAAATGCAAAGCAATGTAGCTTCTATGCCTGGAGGTAGGATGACTATGCAATACAAAATACCAATTGTATTGGTCAAATTCAATTTCAAACTGCAACAAGAAGTTGCAAATTATTATGCTGGTAGAACGGTGCCAGCTGCAATGGCTTCCTACCTAGATTGGAAATTTATCAGCCCTTCTGCAGGTGATTACAAATATAATATTCGATACAAAAAACCAGGTGACATCGCACAAGGAGGTTTAGAAAGGACGTTAAAATATCCTGGATTTTAAACGCTTTTAGCAAATTTATTTACTAGTTAAATAGTGAAAGAAAGATCACCTAGAAAAGAAAACACTGAAGAAAGAAACAGGCTTTTAACTGTAAAAAACTTAACATTAAAATTCATTATTTTGAAAACAACAAATAGTTTATTTTTTATATTTTTCTTGCTTATAAGTATCGCTTTTCCGTATGACGCATGCTCACAAGAAGAAATATCAGAAACGCATGCACTTAAAATTACAGCAAGGGCCTATGATGGTGGCATCAAATTAAGATGGGCTCCGACAAGCATGTATGCTTGGAAGGAAAGCAACAAGTCAGGTTATGTAATAGAAAGAATAACCTTTAAAAGAAATAATGAAATTTTACCCCTTGAAGAGAGGAAGAAATCTAAGATACTTACCCCTACCCCATTAAAGCCTTTAGAAAACGGTGAAGATTGGAAACCATTAATGGAAAGAAATCCCAATGCTGCAATTGCTGCACAAGCTTTATACGGAAAAACATTTTCTGTAGAAGGCCAATCGCTTGGATTAGCAGCAAGAAAAGACGAACAAGACAATCGTTTTTCTTTTGGCCTTTTTGCTGCAGACCAATCTTTGGAAGTTGCGGAAGCACTAGGCTTATACCTAGATGATCAATCTGCCGTAAAAGGGGAACATTATATATATCGGGTCTATCCTGCCACAAAACCAAAAGAAATGCAAATAGACACGGGCTTTATTTATTTGAGTCCGGATGAAATTTTTCAATTACCAAAGATACCTGAGGTTGTAGGAGAATTCACAGAAAAGTTCTCTTATATCAGTTGGAACAAAATAGACGTAGAGCGTTTTTATACAAGCTATGTGGTCGAAAGATCGACAGATGGAACAAATTTCACGAAAGTAAATGCCATGCCATTTGTAGGGATGGACAAGAATCAACAGCCTACCGACAGGATGCTTTTGAGAGATTCTCTGGAACAGACCGATCAATTGTATATCTATAGAGTAAGTGGCCGAACTATTTTTGAAGAACTAGGTCCGCCATCTGATTTGGTGCAAGGCATAGGTTTGAATGCAAAAGTAATGAGTCCAAACATTGAAGACATTTCTAATATACTTAATAAGGCTCTTTCTATAAGCTGGAATTTTGAATCCGAAGATGAAAAAGAAATTCAAGGTTTTGAAATGCGAAGATCAGCAACAGATGCTGGAATTTACAAAGTCATATCTGGAGATGATTTGCTTGATAAAGAAAGTCGAACATTTATTGATGAAGATCCATTGCCTGTGAATTATTACAAGATTGTAGCTTTAGATAAGTATAGTAGAGAGATTACCTCTTTCTCTGTCCTTGCACAATTGGATGATGAAACCCCACCAGCTATACCGACAGGATTGAGAGGAACGGTCATGGAAGATGGTGAGATGCTTGTGACTTGGACACCCAATACAGAAGCAGATTTAAAAGGGTACCGAGTATACTTGGCCAACCGAAAAGACAGAGCAGAATATGTTCAATTGACAGCCGCTCCAGTACGAACAAACTATTTCACTTATATCGTACCCATGAATACTTTATCTGAAGAAATTTTTGTAAAAATTAGAGCTGAGGATTATAGACAAAATAAATCAGAACTTTCAGAAATAGTAACCATAGCTCGTCCAGATTCCATTCCACCTGCCGCGCCTGTATTTATTTCAGCACTTCCTACCTCTAAATTTATAAACGTCGTTTGGGAAAATAGTGCGAGCGCAGATGTAGTTCAAATATTGCTTGAAAGAAAATCAAGCACAGAACAAGAATGGAAAACAATTACAACGCTTAATTTTCCAGAAGATTTAAACAAAAAAACTTTTCCTGATAGTACCGTTGAAAGAGGACTTACCTATGAGTACCGCTTGAAGGCCATAGATGATGCTGAATTGTATACTTATTCTAGAATCATAACAGGATCGAAAATAGATAATGGTATAAGAATGCCCATTGAAGATATGCAACTAGAAATCGATAGAAAAAGAAAATTGATCGCTGTAAACTGGCAGTATGAACCTGATGGCAAAAAACTTAGTCACTTTGTAATCTACCGATCCTTAGGAAAAGAAAGACTAAGAAAATATGATACCATTAGTAAAAATGATGCCCAGATTAATATGCAAACATGGAAATATTTAGACAAGTCCTTGCGAATGGATAATAGGTACCAATATCAAATCCGAGCAATGTATACAGATGGTGCACAGTCACCTTTGAGCAAAACTTTTTCAGTGAACTACTAACACCAAATGATTATGAATTTAAGAAAAATATTTACAATTGGATTTGTATCATTACTTATGTTTTGTCAGTGTTCTGTAATGAATGCGCAAGATGGATTTGTAAGAGTACTTGTAAGGGTAAAGTCTTTGCAAGGAACAGCAGGGATGCCAGGTTATATATATCCCAACCCTTCAGTGAACTACTATGTTGGCGATGTCATTGTTAAAGATGCGGATGGAAATCAACTGGGAAAAAGTGTGCCTCAGTCTTGGGGTTATCCAAATCAAGCTTCAGACATTGAGCATTTTGAATATGCTTTATTATTTGATGAACGAACACAAGGTGACGAATTAACCAATCAATTTGATTTGAGTAAATCCAGTTCTTTGTCTATCTATTTTGACAGACTTCAAGGCAGTGGAACCGCTGGAACACATGGATTCTATACCTTGCCATATACCCTTCCTTTTAGTTATATAGCTAGATCAGGCAATTATTTTACGGATTTGACTATTAGTATTTCTGGAAATGTTGAAGGCTATGGTCAAATTCCTTATCCTTATCACTTTAAATTTGAAGCAGCTTATGATGTACATGCTATCAAACCTGATTTATTAATCAGCGGATCTGATGGTGACCAGACGACCTTTTGCGAAGGCCAGATTATTACGATTACTGCAGAACATAAAGACAATTTTAAAAACGGGACCTTTGAATTTCAAAAAAAATACCCGACCTCTGGTTGGATAACCATTCCCTCAAGAAGAAGGCAAGCTTCAGTAAATGATGTTGCGACCCAATCTGGAGTCATTTACCGCGCAAGATTAAAGGCGACTTCTTCTACCTATGGTGTAATAGGTTATGATCAATGGTGGGGTGTTGCCACTTCCAAAAAATCTATAACAGTGAATTTAATGCCAGACGACATTTATTATAAAGTTTGGGATGTCTGTGAAGGAGACTTTGAAGGAAGTGTCCAAATAACAGGTTTACCAGGAGCACAGCTTGGAAAAAAATATAAAATAGAATTAAAGGATAAGGTTTCAAATTCCCTTTATTCACAATATATTATTGACTCCTATACGAATGATTATTTTTCTGCTAATACGGTTTTGCTTCCTGCCAAGCAGGGAAGCTTTGAGCTTAACCTTATCGATATTTCAGAAAATAGTTTCCGTTGTGAATTAACTACACCCATTTTTAATGTGAAAAATAATATTACAACTGAATTCAGCACAAATCATATCAATGCCACATGTCCAGGAGGGGATGGAGAAATAAAATTAACACCTAATCAAGCAGTTTCTGGAATATATTCTCACCGTATTTATTCCATTACAACTGGAGAGATTTTTACTGCTTCTACTTATCGGACAGCTACTTTTAGGCTACCTGCCGGGAAGTATTTATATTTAGATACAGAAGATGACAATGGCTGTATTTACCCTTTGGTACCTTCGACAGACACAATAGTCATTACAGAACCCGAACCTTTGGTCGCTACACTAAATGCGGATGAAGTAATAATTGTTGATGGAATGGAATATCATGGTTGTGCGGATTGGAATGTAACAACTTTTGAATTGAACATCAGCGGTGGTACTCCTCCTTATACAGTTCAACAAAAAAGGGCAGGATATCTTACTCAATATTTTAGATTATTACCGGATCAAAACAGCCTCCGATTTCCTCGATTAGGAATTGCAACCTATGAATTTATTATAACGGATAGTAGAAGATGTGCTTTTAATCCAATTCAAAAAACAGTAAGATTAGTCCCTCCTCCTACTTTTCCTGAATTAACTATACAAAAACCTACAGTGGAATGCTCTGAAGTTGGAAGTGATGGAAGCATAAGCCAACTTGGAGAACCTACTGGTGGCGTTCCACCTTTTGACTTGTACTTTAACGAACAACTAGTGCCTAGTTTTGATACTTCTAATCTTTCCAATATGTATGCACAATTAAAGATTGTTGACAGTGTTGGTTGTGTTTTTAGAGATAAAGCAGATGTGTTCGATGATACTTTTCTCGATATATCTAACGATGGAGAATTTACAAATAGTGTAATACCCTGTGGTAGTTCCCAAATAATGGGATTGATTGTCAAAGGAGGGAAAGTCTCTTCAGGAAAACCCTATGTTTTGATCTATAATGGCGTAAACTGTGATGATGACCCCAACTGTCATTTGGATTATTTTGACCCATCAACTCCTTTCGCCGGTTATAGAATTACACTGTTTGATGGTGGCATGCATACCTTTGAAGTTTCTGATACGGTAGATTGTGTTGCTACGCTTACTGAAGTAATTGAGGAACCAAAAATACCAAAAATTGAAAGCATGTCTATTGTGCCACCCAACTGTTTGGGAGGAATTTATGATATTACTTTCTATTTAAATGACCTTAATACAAACGAATTCACTAGCCCACACATTTACTACGAAATAGATGGAATAACAGGGTCAACCCAACCAACCAATGTAGGAGGAGTATACAACATACCTTATGAGTTTACTTTGCAAGTTTCAGGGGACTCTTTACATAAAATTACTGTGAAAGATAATTTCAATTGCGGTGACCCAAATCCATTTGAATTCACCTTGACAGCTCTTGATGCTTTAACTCTTTCAGTAGATTTACTAAATAATTCAAGCTGTAGTTATGACACCTCTGGAGTCATCGGTTTTTCTATGACAGGAGATACCCCATATCAGGTTGAGTTATTCAAAGATGGAAATAGGATTGATTCTTTAGAAGTAACTGCTGATGAATTTAGGTTTGATAAGCTTTTGGCAGGAAACTATCAAATTGATATTGTAGATGGAAAAGGTTGTTTTGCCTCAGAGACCAATATTTTATTAAGCATACCTGATACCATTAAAGCAAATGTAGCTTCGACCAGTACAATTGATTGTACAGGAAGGAATGGCAACATCCAAATAAGTAACTTAAGTGGTGGAACAACTCCTTATACTTTTTCTTTAAACAATCAGGAGTTTCAAGCAGATCCCCTTTTACTAAATGCCGAATTAGAAAATGAGATCATCATTCGTGACTCAAATAATTGTGTTTTAAATCTCAGTTTGTCAATTCCTGAGGCAGGGCCAACTTTGCTACCTACATTTTCAATCGAGACAGAAGTGTCTGATTGCAGCTTGGGAAATGCACTAATTTCATTACCACCTGGATTTACTTATCCACTTTATATTACAGAGATTGGAGATCCTACCATGTACAACTGGATAGATACCTTGTTGATAGCTGACAGCCTTGCAACAATTATGTTTAGTGATACTTTAAAAAGTCTGACTGTTGGTAAACATTATTATTACATCAAAGATGGACTTGGATGTGAAACCATCGATTCTATAGAAATGACAGTAGCTACGCCCCTGACTGCTACTGTTCTAAATAAAACCATAGAGACCTGTTATCAGCAGTCGAAGGATGGGCAATTCACCGTTCGTGCCCAAGGGGGAAAAGCACCTTATGAGATTACATTGTTTGGAGACACAAGCATAATCACAAATGATTCCACATCCTTTACAGGATTGAATCATGGTGAATATTACATTTTGATAAGAGATGACAATGGATGTCAATTTAATCTTCGTGACAGCATAGATTCAAGAGCCTTGCCTTTACTTAGTTTCACCACCGCAAACTATACTGGATGTGTAGGTCAGGATTTGACGGGGGAAATCACTTTGTCTGGTTCAAATGGAACCGCTCCCTATTCATTTGAATGGGAAGATGGGAATATGGATAATCCTCGATC
>CALIIW010000199.1 GCA_938018185.1 uncultured Saprospiraceae bacterium | reverse complement strand
GCACTGTCTATTGAAGAGAAACCTGCAAATCCAAAATCAAACTTTGCAGTACCTGGTTTATATTTTTATGACAACTCTGTTGTTGAGGTGGCTAAAAATCTTGAACCAAGTCCAAGAGGAGAATATGATATAACTGATGTCAACAAGCATTACTTAGAAGCTGGCAAACTACAAGTTGCGGTTCTATCTAGAGGTGTTGCTTGGTTGGATACTGGAACACATAAATCACTTATTCAAGCGGGACAATTTATCGAAGTAATAGAAGAAAGACAAGGATTGAAAATTGGCTGTATCGAAGAGATCGCATGGAACATGGGATTCATCGATGATGCTCAAATGGAAAAACTTGGAAACAAATACATCAAGTCTGGCTATGGCGAGTACTTGTTGAACTTGTTGAAGTCGAATGCTAGTTTGGTGTAAACTTAAATTAGTATAGATTAAAAAAAACGCGCGGTCGCAGACCGGGCGTTTTTTTTGTGTAACTTATGTTTTTAAACTTACATAGGAAAGGTGATTATTGTGTCACAATCAGGCTTTACTATTTTTATATGCAAAGCATATAAACTCCTTATCATCTTTTTGATCGTATCTATTCATCTGACATAATAATTCTTCACTTGGATCTCCGTTATGAATACAAGTAATACACAATGAAGGTTTTTTTATTAAATCTAAATTTACTTCAAACCCATCATCGGTGAAAAACCCTGAAATGTTAGAGCTAGGAATTGAAGAGCTTCTCAAATTTCATAATCATTTTATTTATTAAAAATGTCAAGAAAGATTATTATCGGGGTGGTTTTTCTTACCTCTTATAAACCTAGGATCCCAAGCCAACAATCCTAATAAGATTCCCATCGACACGGCTCCACCAATATCATATGTGTTGTTCATAAGGTGAATAACTGTAAAAAGGAACATAAAAACTGCAAAGAAACCTGCAATAGGCTTTCGAAATTTAGGCAACCAAATAAGAATGCCCGAAATAATATAGAGGATTCCAAAGATCTTCCAGATTGTCGTCGGAATACTATTCTCCAATGAACAAGGAGGCTCTAAAAATGCTAAAAACTTATCTGCTCCGATCATAAAGAAAAGGAGCGTACAGATTGCTGTAATTATTTTTGCAATATTCATATTATTATTTTAAACAAAGTCTATTGAAATTTCCTATTTGAAACTGTCGACCATACATTTGTTATTCTATAAATTTCTACACCTATTCCATATCTTTCATTTGCATTAGTTGCTTTCTATATTCCTTTCCAAAGTTAAATTATTCTTGTAAATCTAAACCTTTATCCGAAACTACTTATTTCCTTAAGGCTTATCTCTCCCCACAAATCTTTCTTTTCCAAGAAGGAAATTAATGGCTCTTTTTACATTTTTATCTACACTCTTTTCAGTTTTTAAATTTGATATATACCGAACAATTTCCTTTTGCTTTGAAGGAGACAATTTTTCAAACACTTCTTTAGCTTCCATATTAGCTGTCAGTGCATTGACAAATTCAGGATGAGGCTTAATGGTCCTGTCGCTTGGGTCAAACTCAATTTCGATATCGATAACTTCTCCTATTCTCTTTGGTGAATTTTTAAGCATTTTCATATTTATGTATAATCGCCAATCACCACTATATCTTAATAAGGTTTGTTGATAGATTTTTTTGTTAATTTTTCCTCTTACTGGAATAGCTCCTTTGTTTTTATTCGCTTGTTGGAAAATCTTATTTAGTATTTTTGAAGGGATAAACACAAACGGATTTCCGTCTATAATTTCTAATTCTGCTTTAAAATTATCCATTTTCCAAAGTTGTTTTTTGCTATTTTTTGGACTGGCCGTTTTTTTTCTGTTAGTTTGTTGTCAATGGATGATGGTAGTTGGTTCTTCATCCAATTCACCTGAATTTAAAATATTAGGTGGTATTAAAACAAAGAAATACGATATGCCAAATTAACATGGAAACCGTTTGAACTTATTTTTCCTACTGATGGCGGTACATCTTGTATCATCTCCCCTTCCAACTCATCAAAAGGCAGGCTATATGCAAGAGACAAAGAGATTGAGTTAAAACTTAAACCGACTTCTGGCATAATTCCAAAACCACTGTATTTGTAGTCAGGAAATAATTCTAATTCCACATTGTTAGTCAATTCAAGAGGCACATCACCCATTTCAACTTGATTTTGAAAGTACCCAATTCCGAGTTTAGCATACGGACTAATGCCGCTACTGCTTAAAGCATAAGTAAGATTAAGTAATAATTTACTGTTAGCGATTGCTCCAGCTTCCAAATAACCATCAACAGTCGAATTTTCGATTGTGGCGCCCTTTATGAATTTGGAACCTGCATAACTTCCATTGTATCCTACACCAATATGTAGATTGTTGAAAAGATGATAGTCGAAAGAAAGGAAATAGCTAAATCCTGCACCTATCTCGGGAGCATAGGTAGCATTGGAATAGGTAACACCTTCCTCAGCGAGGATGGCATTAAAGTATCCGCCTCCTAAAGCAGCGCTGAACTTCTTCTCTGAATTGTTTTGGCTAAATAATAGTCCTGAATGAATTAAGGCAATGGCTAGAATTAAGGCCAATCTGAAGTGTCTCATTTTTTTTATTTTTTAAGTTAATAATTGAAACTCAAAGATCAACTAAGTAGGAATAAAACACACTAAATACTAGGGAGACAAAAGGGGGACAAACCTATAATATTACGGGACAAAAGAGGGACAACGTACTGATTTTTAATTTAGGGAGCACTTTATAGGTTATAGCCAAGATGGTAAGATGGATGGTTTTGCAAGAAAGATTCAAATTAGAATTTCATAAATCAATTTGTTCATACTTATTTAATGATGCTGAAAAAGTATTCCATTTACCATCCTTTTAAAATTTGAATGCTACTAAATTCATTAGCATCAACCCTAAGATCAATGCTTGTATTGGCTTTTACTTCAACCGCAAATTGGACTACCTTTTTCTTTAATGCAAAGATCAATATTGTTGTCGTTATCGCCAGTGTCTGCAATTTTATAAGGATGAGTTTTATTCACTTTATTTCTATGATTTAACTATACGGTAAATTGCTGAAGATCAGAGCATGAAGAATGATATCGAGAATGATCTCAATGATTTAAACCTTATTTATGATAAACTCAAATTCATAAAAACAATGCCAAGAGATCCTCTTCATTTTAGTAAAATTGAATAGTAAAAGTTGTTAGAAACTTAAATTCATATAAAATTTATGTGCCAAAGCTCTATACCTTCAAAAAACGTCCTTTCATAAACTGATAAGCAAATTTTCCAATCTTCAAACGTTCTCCATCTTTTAGCGTTTTAATTTCGTTTGAGAAATGTCTACGTCTTTGGTGTGAACGGAGCCTCCAGTCTTGTAGGCAATTTCTAAATACTGTTCATTAATGCCATGGCTGGAAGCAGTTAATAATACTCTTACTGGGGTGTTTAACTCGCTGAGTTTATCTAAGTCACTGACATCACTATAATTATCAGCAATGAAAAGCAATTCGTCCTCTGGACTCTTATCTTCGGCTCCGATAATCAATGCTTCCACTACATTTTCCAATCGATTGCCACTGCAACTGAAGTTGACTATTTTATCGATGGTATTGCAAAACCCTTCAACATCGTTTTTAGTCACTTGATAAATTCCCCTTCGATGATGATCGTTTTGACTTTTATTTTCCTTGTGCTGAAAGCCATTAAAAAGCCAATAGGTGCACCTCTTCTCTTGATAATATTGATGGCAATATTTTTTCACGTCTTGGTCTTGGCATCTTACGCATTGACCAAGGGTAATTCAAAAGTTCCTTAAAATATTTTCTCAACGAAGAGTAATCCACATTTATCGAAGACCATGATTTACCTTGTTCTAATCTCATCAAAAGGTACGACTGGGCATGATCCTGATTCAATTCTTTTGATGGAAATTCCGCTATTGTTTTTTGTAAAAACTTTTGCAATATTCTACAATACATCTTCACTGTTGAATTTTGAAAATTCGCTAGCGTCAGATACTTTCGGTACGCTTCTACCTCGTTTAATACATCTATTTCTGAAATCATTTCTATCCTTTTTGTTAGATAATTTGATTCCTAATTTGATGTTATTATTGTGTGCTTGTCAATTTTCGGAAAGTGATTTTTTGGAACAAGTTAGATAGGGGATGTTCAACGGATGATTATATCCGACGTAGTGACGAAGGAGCTATGGCGTGATATATATTGTTACATGCTGGCATTCCTTCATCTACTGTATTCAGTTTTCAATATACGATTTATTTTGAGGGTTGGCTTGCAGCTCTCTGTCGCCCGCAGGAACGAGGACGGCAGTGTGCTGTAATTGGGTTGCCAATGATCTAATTCCAATCCATTCTCTGCAACCTTACAGCATTAAGTATTGCCAATAAAGCCACTCCAACATCTGCAAAAACAGCTTGCCACATCGTCGCCATTCCTATAGCCCCAAGAATCAGAACAAGGA
>CALIIW010000198.1 GCA_938018185.1 uncultured Saprospiraceae bacterium | reverse complement strand
TTCATTTATTGAAATAAAAGGGACATTGCCATCTTGACTAACTTCAATGAAGTAGGAGCTCATGCATTGATTGTCTAAAGATGTTACAGATAACGTATAGGTGCCTGCTTGATCAACTTCTATTGTTTCGGTATTTGCTTCGCCAACAATATTTCCATCTGCCGATGTCCATTCTAAAACCAATCCTGCCGCACCAAGAATATTAGATGCTAAGTTTACGGATTGGATGGTACAAGATAAATCTCCCTCTTTGGAAGGAGAAGCAAGTGGAAGTTCTATATTTTGAGTGACTGTGATTGTTTCTGTGGAAGAACAACCACTTATGTCTGAACTGATTGTCAATGTGTATGTACCCGGCATATTTATTTCAGCCATTAAACTATTTTGGCCTGAAAGTATTTCTCCATCATCAGTGGTCCAATTATAATTGAAGTCACCATCTTCTGTTGATTGACTTGCATCTAGGATTGTACTTTCAATTTCGCAATTTAACTCTTGAGGATCTTCGATTATTATTTCTGGCAAGTCGTCATTTTGTTCTACTGTTACAGAAGAAACATTTTCACATTGACTACTGGTATTTACAACAGTTAAAGTATATATTCCAGCTTGATCAACAATTGGGTTTAAACTGTTTTCACCTGATATAATATTTCCGTTGTCAGTTGTCCATAAATATGTATGATTTCCATTGTCATCCATTACAAACCCACTTAATCCTACTTGAGATTGGTTGCAATCAATCGGGAGGGCTGTACCTGCATCTATTTCAGGGATATCAGCATCAGCTGTAACGATAACCGTTGTTGTGCTACTGCAACCAGTGCTTGGGTCAGAGATGGTTACATTATAGCTGCCGGCTGTTGCAGTGATTCCATTACCATTGTCTTCGTTTGTGAAAGAACCATCGCTTGTTTCCCATGCATATTCATAGTTGCTCTGAAGACCATCAATAATTTGAACACTATTAATTTCACAATTCACGACATAAGGTCCATTAAATTCATATTCAGGAACAATGACATTTTGTTCTATTATTATAGTGGAAAATGTTTCGCATTGATTAGCAGTATTCACAATGGTAAGCATGTAAATACCAGCTGCATCAACTTCTGGGTTCAAAGTATTTTCACCAGAAATTATAGATCCATCAGTACTTGACCAGGTATAAGTAAATTCAGGACCATTTGAAGATTGGCTTGCATCTAGAGTCAAGGATTGGATATCACAATTTAGATCTTGGGGTGCTTCAATGTTTATCTGTGGGGCATCTTCATTCTGTGTTATGTTAACTGAGGAAGATACTTCACATCCACTTTCATTATTTACAGCAGTCAAGATATAAATACCAGCTTGATTAATAGTTGGCCTTAAGGTTTCTTCACCATCAACAATATTTCCATCAGTAGTTGTCCAAAGATAAGAGTTGACACCTCCATCATCTGATCCTATTCCTTGTAGTTGAATCTGACTTTGGGAGCAGTCTAGGGTTTGTCCTTGAGCTACTTCAATTTCTGGTGTGTCAAAGTTTTCAAATACTTCAATAGAGGTTGTGCTTGTGCATCCATTGCGGTCATCCGCTATTGTAATAAAGTATGTACCTGCGGCGAGTGCGGCAATTCCTAGATCACTAGCTCCCCATAAAATTTCGCCATCTTCCGTTTCCCATCCTATTGATATATTTGCAAAATCAGGCAAAGTGTATTCAATATAACTTGCATCATTTATACAGTTCAAAATAAGAGGTTCATTAAATTCAAAAGCTGGCCCCTCAATATTTTCTTCAATGGTAACCGTTGAAATTGTTTCACATTGATTTGTCGTATTATAAATTGTAAGTTGATAGGTACCTGCCGCATTGACAACTGGCATCAAAGTATTTTCATCTGACTGAAAAGAACCATTATCCGTTGACCATTCAAAAGTGAATTCTGGACCTGATGAAGAATTCGTTCCATCTAAGGTATAGTTCGAAGTTTCACAATCTAATGTAAAAGAAGGACCTGCATCTGCAATCGGTGCATTAAGATCTTGTGTTACTTCTACCTCATCTGTCGAGCTGCATCCATTTACAATATCTGTAACTGTAAGCGTGTAAGTCCCAGGTGCATTAACCGTAGGATTGAAACTATTTACTCCAGTTTGGATGGATCCATTAGTTGTTGTCCATTCATAAATAAGATTAGCAGTTAGTCCTCCTGATCCATTTAAAGTAAGAGATTCTTGGTCGCAAGTAAGCATCTGCGGATCTCCTGCTTCCACTTGAGGTTCACTTATTAATTCATTTACTGTAACCCAAGCAGTTGAGGTGCAAGCTGAAGTTATATTTGTTACAGTGACTTCATATGTTCCAGGTGAACCTACAAGAGGACTCGTCTCAGTATTGCCCATAATGATGTTTCCATCAGTACTGCTCCATTCAAATGAATAGTCACTTGGGTCACCAGTTACATTCACAAATAAACTTGTTTCTTTGACGAGACAATCAAGATCTCCAGGGATATCAATATCTATGGTTGGGCCATCTATGTTTTCAGTAACTGTAACTTCAGAAATCGAAGTACAGCCATTTTGAAGATTGGTCGTAAGTAAAGTATAAACACCAATTCCTTCTACTTCTGGCATCGTGGTATCTTCATTAGATAAAATTGTTCCGTCGCTACTTGTCCATTGATAAGTGAAAGTATCTTCAGTATTTTCGTTTAAAGCAGACAATGTGGTTGAATTAATTTCACAATTTAAAACAGCTGGTTCATCAATTGTGACTATGGGTAAATCCAAACTTTCGTTTACCTCAACTGAAGCTATATTTGTACAACCATTGAAAGTGTTTGTGATAATAAGTTCATAAGTGCCAGCTCCATTTACAGTTGGATTTAGCGTGTTGGCGCCAGAAACGATATTTCCATTTTGGCTTGACCATAAAAAAATCAAATCTGATCCTTGATCAGAATTACCAGCGTCCAGTTCAGTCTCAGTAGTATTGCAATCTAATGTTGGAGCTTCTTCAATTTGAATCATTGGGGTTGTGAAGTTAGTACCTACAATTACAGTTGTACGAAAAGAGCACCCATTGGAATTATTTGTTACAACTAATGAATACCCGCCACCTTCGTCAACAATTACAGTTGTACCATTAGGGGGATCCACGAAATTGCCGATTGTAGTTGTCCATTCAAGCGTAAAATCAGGATTTGGAGGATTTTCCATAAATATCGCTTCAATCAAAACTGTATTGTTTTCGCAATTTAGGATTCCAGATTTAGTAACTGTATAATCGGGTATTGTTATGTCTTGTTCAACAATTACATTAGTAATACTAGTGCAGCCATTTGCTGTGTTGGTAACCAAAAGAGTATACGTACCTGCTTGGTCAACCTCCGGGTTTAATCCATCTATACCCGATACAATATTACCATCATCGGTCGTCCATACATAGGTGATGTCATCACCTTCTTCAGAGCCATTTGCGTTAAGCAAAACAGATGCAGTGACACAATCTAAATCATCTTCGGCAATTGCCTCGATAGCAGGTAAGGCTGCTATCGAAACTACTGAAACCTCTGAAGTCTCTGAGCAGCCATTTTCTTCATTTGTAATCGTAAGTATATAGGTGCCTGGTGCATCAACGGTAGGAGTCAAAGTACCTTCATCAGAAACAATGTTGCCATCAGCAGTTGTCCAGACAAAAGTAAGTTCAGAGTCGTCATCAGAAGCTGTGCCATCAAGGACTACTGTTGTGTTAATGCAATCTATTTCAAAACTTTCCCCTGCATCAACTACAGGTGGACTATTGTCACCACCGACTTCTACAGACTCTTCGAGGACACATCCAGTAGCAAAGTTAAAAAATGTAAAAGTATAAGTACCCGGCTCGTCAACGGTTACATTATCCGAAAAGCCATCACCAATTATATTTCCATCAGTAGTATTCCAGTTGATCAAAAAATCACTACCAAAAGGAGTAGAATAAGTAGCAATTAATTCTACAGACGAATTTTCACAATTCAGATCTTCTGGTGCTGATAAAGTGAGTTCAATGTTATCAAAATATACGTTGAAGAGATTACTTTGCTCACAAATTTCTACAAAGGAAATATCGTCTAGTGCAAAGTCATTTCCATTAGCAGCAGTATTTTGATTTATAATACAAATTTCTGCAACAGCAGCATTTGCTTCCCATAAAGTGGAAAATGAATTCCATATACAAGGCGTGGCTGAGGCTGCAACAGGAGCTCCAAAAGGCATTCCATTTATTGTAAATGTTAGACTTGCAGGATTTGAAGAGATGACAGATGCTATCCATCCTGAAAAAACATAATAGGTTCCAAGGGTAACATTTATAGTTTGGCACCAAATATTTGAATTAGTTACGGTAGCACCATCGGCTACAAGCATCAATTCGTTGGAAGAACCACTAGGGTCATCGCAATCTCCAAAACCACTGTTGAATTGAGTGGGACTTGTAAGGATCGAGTAAAATCCTTGTGAATAGGTACTTTCTGTTGTATAATTATAGTCACTGCTAAAGCCAACATTGCCATCTTCAAAATCTCCATTCACAACCAAATTTGTGGTTGTCGGGTAGAATGCTGTGAGTGTAAAAGTTGTAGATGTAGTTACATTTGCGGTTGTTGCTAAGCTGAGATAATCACCAATTGTCGAAGCAGAAGACCATTCTGTAAACAACGGATTGCCACTTACAGAACCAGCTAGAAAAATTGTTTCTCCTTCTGAACTTTCGCAAAGAAAAATATCTGAACCTGCGTTAACAGTTTCGCCACATTGAGCTTTGAGTAGATTTTTTTGTGTTGGAGAAAGTCCTACCAGGATATATAAACAGATTAGTTTATATAAATAAGAAATTTTAAAAGATGAAGGAGGCACTCGCATTTGTTGGTTTCGTTACATTGGTCAATTCGTAAATTATGACATAAATTACGAAAATTTCGTCACAATTGCCTTAGGAATATTCAGAATTGGGGGTGGATAGGTTAAATTATCTATTCATAAATTTCATGATATATTTTTCTCGGAATAAAACCAAAGTATGCATTAGAAATAAAACTGCTGTATCTTTGATCTTATGAAATATTTTCAAGCGTTAATTTTATTGATTTTTCTAACAAATAATGTCATGTCACAAGACAAGCCTACGTTGTTTTATTTTGGAGATCCTATGTGTTCTTGGTGTTATGGTTTTGCTCCAGAGCTAGAAAAAGTAGTTGCTGAATTTTCTGATCGTGCGGAAATAGAACTGGTGATGGGAGGCTTGCGACCTTATAATACGGAAACCATGTTGGACTTAAAAGATTTTTTAACAGGACATTGGCAGGAAGTGAATCATAGAAGTGGACAATTGTTTACTTATGATATTTTAAATGATCCTTCTATTACCTATGATACAGAACCACCAAGCAGAGCCGTAGTTTTGATTCGTTCTCTTTGTCCGGAACATGAAATGTTCTTCTTCAAGGAAGTGCAAAAATTATTTTATCAAAAAAATAAAAACCTTCATTTAACAGAAAGTTACTATCCAATTTTAGATCAAATTGATGTTGATAAAGATGCTTTTAAATCAGGATTTGAATCTGAAGAAATGAAGCTAAAAATCAAAGAAGATTTTGCGAAATCTGCTGACTTTGGCGTTAGAGGATTTCCAACCTTAATCCTGCAAAAAGGAGGAGAGATGTTTCTAATTAGCAATGGTTACGCCACAGCAAAAGATCTTATTGAAAAAATAAATCGAAACTTGAATTAAATTTGCTTATTACAAATTGCATATCTGTTTATTCGTATATTTTGTTTATAAATTTTTCTAACATGATTATAAACAAATCAAAAATAACCGCATAAACAAATTCAATATATTTTAACAAATACCTCAAGGGTTAATACTGTGTGGCCTTTAGAATATATAGGCCTTAAAATATCAATTCTGCTTTACCAAATTTACATCCATAGTAGGATAAGGGATTCCAATTCCATTCTTGTCAAATTCTTTTTTTACATTTTCTTGCATATAGAATTTTGTATCCCAATAATGTTCAGAATTGCAAAACGGTCTTGTGGCTAAATTGACCGAGCTATCTCCTAACTCTGCAACAACAACAGTTTGTTCTGGTGAATCAAATACGTATGGACAACTTCTTCCCACGTCAAGAATTATCTTTCTTGCTTTGTCAATATCATTACCATAGGCTATGCCATAAGTTAGTTCAACGCCAACTTCTCCTTGACCAGATATATTGGTTATGTCGTTATCTGTAACTTTAGTGTTTGCAATAATGATTCTTTTGTTGTCTAGTGTTTTAAGTGTTGTATTAAATGCATTGATAGCATCAACAGTTCCAATGGTACCTCCACCTCCAATTTTAACTAGATCTCCAACCTTGAATGGCTTAAAAATCATTAGCATAACACCTGAAGCAAAATGACCGATCATGCCATTCATAGCCATACCAACTCCAACCATTAGAGCAGAAAAAATAGCAATAAAAGAGGTTGTGTTCACCCCAAACATGCTTGCAACTGAAAGAATAAGCATGATTTTGAGAGCGATGTTAATTAATGCTGAAATGAATCTTGATAGGGTTTCATCCATGCCAGAAGTACGGATCCCTACGTTTGCAATTTTTACTATTTTTTTAATTACCCAAAAACCAATAAATAAAGTAAGAATTGCTAATAGAACTTTTGGGCTATATGCAATAGCCATGTCTATTACTTTTTGAGATAATGCTGGAAAGTCAATGTCCATAGTGTAATCGTGATTAAGTTAATAATATCAATTGATAGCCGAATAGTTGAATTGGAACCATCAAGCCTTTAAAACGTATGCAATATCTAAAATGTTCTTATATTAAGAGGTACTATACAGAAAAATTATATGCTAAAGATATTTTTAAAAGTTTCAGTTTCTCTAATAATCCTTTTAGGAATAATTGCCCTTTTTAATATTAAAAAGATCAAAAGGCTAAATGCCGTCAACCATCTATTTGATGAAGGAAATATTATAGAGAATTTTCAAGGCATGGAAAAGGTTTTTGAAATATCTAGATTGAAAGCCTCTCCCAAGCCATTTATTTTAAAAGAGCAATTGGGTTACAGCTTACCAGAATCATTCACTTATAAAAATCAGGAAGAAAACCTCTCCGAATATTTAGAACACACTAGAAATGAAGGTTTGCTAATAATACACAAGGATAAAATTGTGTACGAAAAGTATTCTAATGGTTTGTCAAAAGAAAAACAACACATTTCTTGGTCTATGTCAAAGTCATTTGTTTCTGCATTGGTCGGGATTTATGTAGAAAAAGGATTGATACAATTAGATGCTACAATTACCGACTATCTACCTGAATTCAAAGGTTCAGGCTATGACGATGTTTCAGTAAAAGATGTTTTGCAGATGAGTTCTGGGGTAGGCTTTAATGAAGATTATGCTGATTTCAATTCTGATATAAATAGATTCGGAAGAGCTTTCGCACTAGGGACTTCTATGAAGTCCTTTGCGCTATCTTTAAAAAAAGATAAAGAGCCAGGTACATACAACAGATATGTCAGTATTGATACTCAAGTCCTTGGTTTACTTCTAAAAGCTGTAACCAATAAATCATTAACTCTATTGTTAAAAGAGCACATTTGGGATCCTCTTGGTATGGAACATGATGCCTTTTGGATTATTGATAATGAAAAAATGGAAGTTGTTTTGGGTGGTTTAAATGCCACTCTCAGAGACTATGCAAAGCTTGGCTTATTATATCTAAATGAGGGGACTTTAAATGGAAAAAGGATTCTTTCGGAAGAATGGGTTAAAAATTCATTAACTCCAGATGCACCACATTTAATGCCCAATCAATTAGAACTTTCAACAAATCATTACGGCTATGGCTACCAATGGTGGACACCGCAATTCCCAAAAAATGATTTTTTTGCTGTTGGTATCTACAATCAATTTGTCTATGTAAATAGAGACAAACAGCTAGTTATTGCCTTGTTGTCAGGCAACCATCATTTTAAATCTAATACAGAATTATACAAAGACAAGCACATCAACATGCTGCAGCAAATAGCCGAGCAATTTGTTATGGATTAATCTTGGGAATCATTATCCAGCTATTAGTTTGCGTGCTATCATTTTAAAGACGAATATCCACCATCAACATGTAAAATCTGCCCTGTGGTCCAAGAGGATTGTGGTGTTAGTAAATAAGCAGCTGCTTTTGCTACTTCAAGCGCAGTCCCAATTCTTTTTAATGGATTGTTTTCTGCTTGAGCAGCTACCTTCTCTGGACTATTTAGAAATCTAGCTGCTAATGGCGTGTCCGTAAGAGAGGGCGCCACTGCATTTACTCTGATATTCGGTGCAAACTCAGCAGCCAATGCCCGTGTCAATCCTTCAATAGCTCCTTTTGAAACAGAAACTTGAGAGTGGAAATTGAATCCTCTTTGAACTGCGATTGTGGAGAAAAGAACAATGGAAGAATCTCCTGACTTCTTAAGTCTAGGAAGAAGCAATCGTATCAATTTTATAGCTCCTAAAACTTGAAGGTTAAAATCTTCCAAAAAAGCTTCATCCTTAATTCGATGAAAGGGTTTTAAATTTATACTACCAGGACAATATGCCAAGCCATGAATCTCCTCAGGGAGTTCATCGATATTGAAATCCTCATTCTGTACATCAAATTTTATATACCTCGTATTTTTGTCACTTTCGATTGGGTTATTGTTGTAAGTCGCAATAACATTTTGCCCTTCCTTTTCAATTAGATTAACCAATGCTTTTCCGATTCCCGTGGAGCCACCTATTATTATGTAATTTCTCATGATCATATAAACCTAAATATTGCTGAAGGGTTCATTTTTTAACTTTACCATTAAGTAAATACATAAAAAAAGGGCACGATACCTCGTGCCCTTTTTTTGATGATATATCTCTAGCCATCTAATTTTATTTTGGCTTAAGCCAAAATAAATAAACCAAAGCTTACTTAGGCACCATCTCTGGATTTAACAAGTCATAAAATTGATCAAGCTTAGGAAGAATGATGATCCTTGTTCGTCTATTGATAGATCTACCAGCTGAATCGTTGTTAGAGGCAAGGGCATTATATTCTCCTCTACCAGCAGCAATAAGCCTGTTAGGATCTACACCGAAATTTGTTTGCAGTGCTCGCACAACAGAAGTAGCTCTTTTTACACTCAAGTCCCAATTATCTTTATTACAAGAATCCTTGATAGGAACATTATCGGTATAACCTTCAATCATTACTTCCATGTCAGGCTTTGACTTTACGATTTTTGCAATTTTACCCAAGACCTCATGAGCTCTTGAAGTTATGTTTGAGCTACCAGAAGTAAAAAGCATCTTGTCAGATAAGTTGATAAAAACAACAGTTTTGTCAACTTTGACTTCAACATCATTATCAGCAATTCCTTGGTTTAAGACACCTTTTAAATTGATTGCCAAGGCTAGGTTGATAGAGTCCGCCTTAGTTTTTGCTTGCTGCAAAAGGTGAATGTATTTGTCTTTCCCTTCAAGTTGAGACAAGGTTTCTTTGATGTTTTCGCTAGCTGATTGAGAAAGAACAGTTAAATCACCAACTTGCTCTACTTGTTTGTCTCTTTGTACTCTGATGTCTCCAATTTGCTCTTTAAAATCTTGAATTTGCTCTTCACGCAATTTCAAATTACTTTCAGCTGCTCTAAGGTCCGCAGCTAGGTTGTTTTTCTCTGTTTCACATTGATCTAGTTGTTTGAGAATACCACTGATCTTTTGACCACTATTATTGAGATCTTTATTGGCGACCTCTAATTCAGTTTGCAATGCCTTGTATTCTTTTTTACCTACACAGGAGCTAAGCAATAGTATTAGGCTTAAAAAAAGGATGTTTTTAATTTGATTTTTCATATTAGTCGATTTTCAAAGGTTTTGTCAGCCCAAGTTAAAGGAAAATTGTTTAAAATCATTCCTTTCTGACCAAATTTGGATATTCTGCGGTTGTAGTTAAACTGATTCCCCCTCTAGGTGCAAAAGATCCAGTTACTACCATCCATTTAGGCTTACAAGCTTTGGAGAGATCGTCTAATATTTTATTAACAATTTCTTCATTAAACTTTTTTTGGCTTCTATAGGATTGAAGGTAGTACTTTAATGACTTCGTCTCTATGCAATTTTGATTTGGAATGTATTGTATTTCAATTTCTGCAAAGTCTGATTGTTGTGTAATTGGGCACATGGATGTAAAATCACCACAATGAAATTCAATTAGATAATCTCTTAATTGGTGCTTATTTTCGAAAACATCTATTATTGCTTCCTCCGGAGAAGCTGGAGGATCGTTTTGGCTCTTGCCTAAAAGTTCAAATTCTGACATTCTAATTCTATTTTGGATGCTTCTTTCAAAAATATATCAAGCAAATTTACAATAATCATATTTATCATTAATCTTGCATCGGATATTAGATGCTTGATGTAAATATATATTATAATGATTAAGAAAAAAGCTGTTGTCTTACTTAGTGGTGGATTAGATTCAACAACTTTATTGGCCTATGCAATAGATAAAGGATTTGACTGTCATACAATCTCATTTAGCTACGGTCAAAGACATGAGGTGGAATTAGCTTGTGCAAAAAACGTAGCTTCTTTATATGATGTGACAGAGCATAAAGTAATTGAGATTGACTTAAGGGCTTTTGGAGGCTCTGCGCTCACTTCAGAAATGAAAGTTCCTAAGGATAGATCTGTATTAGAAATGGACAAAGAAATACCTATTACATATGTTCCAGCTCGAAATACGATTTTCTTGTCCTTTGCTTTGGCCTATGCTGAGGTCATTAAAGCTTGTGACATCTTTATTGGTGTCAATGCGGTTGACTATTCAGGATATCCAGATTGTAGACCAGAATATATCTCAGCTTATGAAACCATGGCAAATTTGGCAACAAAATCCGGCGTTGAAGGAGAAAGAAGGCTAAACATCAATACTCCCTTACTAAGTCTAAAAAAGTCAGAAATAATCCAAATGGGCTTGGATATAGGGGTAGACTATAGTAAAACCTTTACTTGTTATGATCCTAATGTAGCAGGCATTTCTTGTGGCACCTGTGATTCCTGCTTATTAAGGAAAAAAGGTTTTTTGGAGCTGCATATGAAGGATCCAATACAATATCAAAAATAACGTGTACAATTTGTTATGTTTTTTAATTTACCCTTTCTTTTGTAAAATAAGTCTCGTATATTGTATTATAATATAGTTATTAACTCTATATATGTTATATTAAACACAATCTATTTCCTCCAATGAAAGCACCTACATATTAGATTGTTTTGCCCTTGTCAGGGATTATAACTGACATAATCTCCCTCATACAAATCGATACTAAAGATTAAAACCTGTTGCATGGTTTTTATTTGTTGTCCAAACAAATTTGACCAAAATTATTTGTTTCGGATAGGTAGTAGGAATCATTTCCTTTCGAGGAGGTGGTTCCTTACTTTTTTAGCCATCTATCTTTCGTATTCTTCTTTTTGTGGTGAAATGTCCAATCAAAGTTTTTATTTTGCAGGACATGAAGTCATTTTTAAAAAATTATTTATTCGCAATAGTTGTATTTCTTGCGGTCATATTTTTCTCGACCTTACCAGTTCAAGAACATAAAAGTTTCCATACAGCATCGGAATTAGTTTATTTTAATCAACATTTATTTGCTGATCCAGTCGATTCTACTATTATTTTTCCAACTGTTTATCATTGCGAAGGCTGTCATGGCTCAGACCTGCAAATGAATGCCATGGTTGATTCAGATGGCAATGATGTGAATGTGGTTGACAATTGGCAAGCTACAATGATGGCCAACTCAGCCAAAGATCCTTTTTGGAGAGCAAAAGTAAGTCATGAAATTTTGGTCAATCCTAATCATGCAACTGATCTTGAAACAAAGTGTACTTCCTGCCATGCTCCAAATGGTCATTATACGGCCATACTTAGAGGAGCCAGTCATTATAGTATTGCAGAGATGCTTGGTGACTCTGTCGCGATGGAAGGCGTCTCTTGTTCTACCTGTCATACTATGAGTAAAGATGATCTTGGAAAAGTCTTCTCTGGTGAAATTAATTTTGATACATCAAGAGTAATGTTCGGACCTTATGATTTCCCTTTCGCACAACCAATGGAAAATTTTGTAGGCTTTGAACCAGTTTATAGTGAGCATGTAAATGACGCAGGACTTTGTGCTTCCTGCCACACTTTGCTGACTAATTCTGTGGATTTGAATGGGAATTTCACTGGGGAACAATTTGTAGAACAAGCTACCTATCATGAATGGTTGAATTCAGTTTATGGGGTGGAAAAAGGTTTGGAAAAAGCCTCTTGTCAAAAATGCCACATGCCGAGAATAATGGACACAGTAGTCATTTCTTCTAATTATTCCTTTTTACAAGGAAGAAGCCCTTTTGCTTTGCATGAATTAGTAGGAGGGAATACAGCCATGCTAAAGCTTATGAAAGAAAATAAAGAAGCATTGAATATTACAGCGACAGATGAACAATTTGACAATACAATCGCAAATACTTTCACCTTATTACAAGAACAGTCTGTTGATTTTAATTTAGAGCTCTTAGGGCAGGATGTAGATTCAGTATACTTTTCAATTCTTATTGTGAATAAAGCAGGGCATAAATTTCCTTCTGGTTATCCAGCAAGAAGATCTTATTTAGAGTTTGTAGCGACAACAATAGAAGAAGGTGATACACTATTTCAATCCGGCGTGATGGAAGAAGATTATGAAGTGAAAGGACAAACGGAAGAAACAGAACCCCATTTTAACCTAATTACTCAAGAAGATCAAGTTCAAATATATGAGCTTGTTTTGGGTGATGTGAACGGTGGTTTTACAACAGTGTTAGAAAGATCGCATCAGGCATTAAAAGATAATAGATTACCTCCAAAAGGATTTACAACTTCTCATTCAGCCTATGATACTACAAAAATTTATGGAGCTGCTTTGGAAGATCCTGATTTCAATAAAAACAATGGGGTAGAAGGTTCTGGCTCAGATAAAATCAGATACCATTTTCCTATCAATGCGTATGAAGGTTTGATTAAAGTTGAGGCAAAAATGTATTACCAATCTTTACCACCAAAATGGATGGAGCCAATGTTTAAAGAGTCAACACCAGAAATAGATGCATTTAGAGAAATGTACTATGCTGCGGATCTTTCTCCTGTTTTAGTGGCATCTTCTTCCATCGATAGCATTTATGTTTCACCTGTTAGTACTTTAAATGCAAACAAAGATTCTCTCTTGTCAATTTATCCAAATCCAACTATGGATGGGAAAGTTATCCTTAAAACAATGGAAGATCTGCGTATTTCAGAACTTTCAATTCTAAATAGTGCCGGCGTAGTTGTTAGAAGAATGAATACATTAACAGAAAAACAAATTGATCTGCCAGAAGAGAATGGCTTGTATATTTTTGTATTTAAAACAAACAAAGGCATTCTAAGTCGGAAGGTAATTAAGATCAAAAACCCATAATCCCAAAACATCATACGATGGACATCCTTATTCAGTATTTTGAAAATATTTCGGCCGCTCATAGATCAATGATCTTGTTTGGAGGCTTAACATTATTTTTACTTATCGAAAGTGGTCTCCCATTATTTCATTTCAAAAACAATAAATGGAAACATTTAGGTTTAAATTTGTTCTTCACTTTTACGACGATTTTGATAAATTTTTTCTTAGCCTTCCTATTAATTTCTTCCTGTGCTTATGTTTCAGCAAATGATATCGGGTTATTAAATTTTATAGATCTTCCAATTGGATTGTATGCTATAATAGGAGTCATGTTAATGGACTTTATTTCAGCTTGGTTGGCTCATTTTGTATTTCATAAAATAAAATTTCTCTGGCAGTTCCACATAATTCATCATACAGACAAAACGGTTGATGCTAGTACAGCAAATAGACACCATCCTGGAGAATCAGTTTTGCGCTTTGCCTTTACTTGTCTTGCAATATGGGTTGTAGGAACCCCTATATGGATGCTTATGATCTATCAGGCAAGTTCTGCCTTTTTAAGTCAATTCAATCATTCTAATATAAAAATGCCTAAACTACTAGATGAAGTATTAGTGTTGTTCATATGTACGCCTAATATGCACAGGGTGCACCATCATTATAGGCAACCATACTCTGATAGTAATTATGGCAATATTTTTTCGATTTGGGATCGCATATTCGGTACATTTAAGAGTGTAGATAATAAAAAGCTTAAATATGGACTCGACACACATATAAATGATTCTGAAGTAGAAAGTATTTGGAACTTGCTAAAAATACCTTTTGCAACTTATAGGCCTGAAATCAAATATAATAAAGAAGATAAATTGTAATTATTTTAGACACATTACCCTTGTTTTTGGGAATTCTGTTAAAAGTGACAACACTTTAGCCATAATTTTTAAAAACCATTAACCTCTTTATCACCATATTCTTAGGCTATTTGTTTAATTTTACGGTTCAGTAAAACCAAGAAAATAATTAATACAATAACGAAAATAGAAGCGGCAGAAGTGGACTTAGAGATATTCTATAAGGTAGTCTTCCAGATGGAGGAGGTTCTTATCTCTGACTCTTGCATTGATGAGGTCTCATCAAACCATAAATTCCTATTAGAATTTTCTAAAGACAAAATCATATATGGAGTCAATACAGGGTTTGGCCCTATGGCTCAATATATCATTCCAACAAAGGATTTAGAACAATTACAGTATAATTTAATAAGAAGTCATGCTTCAGGTACAGGGAATTGGATTTCTTCTATACATGCAAGGTCTACCGTTTATGCTCGGCTAATTAGTATGTGCCAAGCTTTTTCAGGTATTCATCCTGATACAATATTGGCTTTAGCGAATTTTTTAAATAATAAAATTACTCCGTGCATTCCTGAACATGGAGGTGTAGGTGCCTCTGGTGATCTGGTACAACTGGCTCATCTTGCATTGAATCTAATTGGAGAAGGAACGGTCCTTCATGATAGAAAAGAAATTGAAGCTTCAAAAGTTTTTAGAGATCTGAGTCTAACTCCATTAAAGATGCACTTAAGAGAAGGATTGTCTTTGATTAATGGAACCTCTGCTATGACAGGCATAGGTTTAACTAATATTATTTATGCCAAAAAACTTTTGCATTGGAGTTTAATTCTTTGTGGTTTTATGAATGAAATTACTTCAGCTTATGATGATCATCATGCGGTAGAATTAAATGGAGCAAAGAAACATGATTCACAAAACCAAATAGCAAATTATTTAAGAAAAATTCTTTCTGATAGTAAATGTACAAAAGAGCGCTACGAAGACCTTTCAAAAAATGGAAGTCAAAATGGTGTTTTGAAAAATAAACTGCAAGAATTTTATTCTATTAGATGTACACCTCAAATTTTAGGTCCAATATTGAAGACGATTCTGGAGGCAGAAAACACTCTGATTAATGAATTGAACTCTGCCAATGACAATCCAATTGTTGATCATAAAAACAAAAATGTTTTTCATGGAGGCAACTTTCATGGGGATTATGTGTCACTTGAAATGGATAAATTGAAGATTGCAATTACTAAATTGTGTATGCTTGTAGAAAGACAGATCAACTTTTTGTTGAATGAAAAGATCAACGGGAAGTTACCTCCTTTTGTTAATTTGGGAACAATAGGTTTGAATTTTGGAATGCAAGGAATGCAATTTACAGCGACATCAACAACTGCCGAAAATCAAATGTTGAGTAATCCAATGTATGTGCATAGCATTTCTACAAATAATGATAACCAGGATATTGTTTCCATGGGAACAAACTCAGCATTAATTTCTTCGAGAGTGATCATGAACACTTTTGAGGTTTTATCTGTTGGCTTATTATCTGCAACACAAGCAGTTGATGCTTTAGGGATTCAGAAGAACCTTGCAAGTGTCACATCAACAGTTTATAAAGACATTAGAAAAAATCATGAAAAGATAGTGGAAGATAAATCTATGGCTAAGTCCTTAAAGTCAATGGTAGGCCAATTAAAAGAACTTTCTTACAATGATATTTTCAATTGGTAATTGAATTAATAAATACTGTTTTTCAACATTAACTAGTACTTAAACTAAACAATGGGGTTTGCATTAATAACAGGAGGGTCAAGAGGAATAGGAAGAGCAATTGCTATCAAATTGGCAAAACATGGACACCATATTCTGATCAATTATAGATCTAATGAAGCGAGTGCTTTGGAGGCAAAACAATTGGTTGAAGAAGCAGGCGGACAAGCGACTTTAATGCAATTTGATGTTTCTGATAAGGAAAAGGTAAGAGAAGTACTAGACAATTGGCAGAAGGAATCTGAAGATCATTATCTTGAAATATTAGTGAATAATGCTGGCGTAAGAAAAGACAATATTCTTGCTTTTATGACCGATGAACAATGGGATTCAGTTTTGGATATCCATTTGGGAGGATTTTACGTAGTAACTAAAGCTGTAATGAATAAAATGATTCGGAAAAAGTATGGAAGAATCATTAATATAGTCTCTTTGTCTGGGATTAAAGGCATGGCTGGACAAGCAAATTATGCAGCAGCAAAGGCGGGTGTAATTGCAGCTACAAAGTCATTGGCACAGGAAATAAGTAGAAAAAATATAACTGTAAATTGTGTTGCGCCAGGTTTTATTAAAACCGAGATGATAGACGATATTGATGAAGATCAATGGAAAGCTTTTATACCGATGAAAAGATTTGGAAGGGCAGAAGAAGTTGCAGCAGTGGTTGAATTTTTAAGTACCAAAGATGCCAGCTATATAACAGGGGAAGTAATCTCCGTTAATGGAGGATTGTATACTTGATAAAAGAATTGTAAACAGATTTATGCAAAGAGTAGTTATTACAGGTATGGGAATTTATTCTTGTTTAGGCACTAGCCTAGACGAGGTAAGAGATTCTTTGTATAAAGGTATGTCTGGAATTAGAGTTGATGAAGAAAGAAAAGCTTTTGGTTTTAGATCAGGTCTTACTGGCTTTGTCAAAAAGCCAGAGCTAAAAGGCAAATTACATAGGCGGCAAAGGATCGGCTTGGCAGAAGAAGGGGAGTATGCATATTTGGCAACCTTAGATGCATTAGAAATGTCTAAGTTGGACGAAGACTACATGAATAAAAATGAAATAGGTCTTATATATGGAAATGATAGTTCTGCAAAAGCAGTAATCAATTCTGTAGATGTAATTAGAGAAAAGAAGGATACAACCTTACTAGGTTCTGGTGCCATCTTTCAAGCGATGAATTCAACTGTAACAATGAATTTATCTACAATTTTTAAAGTTACTGGAATAAACTTTACAGTTAGCGCAGCCTGTGCTTCTGGTTCTCATTCCATAGGATTAGCTTATGTATTAATTAAAAATGGTTTACAAGATTGTGTGATTTGCGGAGGAGCTCAAGAAGTCAATAAATATGCGATGGGTAGCTTTGATGGTTTAAGTGCATTTTCGATTCGAGAATCTGATCCAACAAAAGCTTCAAGACCTTTTGATAGAGATCGAGATGGCTTGGTGCCATCTGGAGGAGCAGCTACAGTTATTCTGGAATCCTATGAATCAGCAATAAAGAGAGGAGCACCAATTTTAGCAGAAGTAATTGGATACGGATTTTCATCTAATGGAGCTCACATATCCAAACCAAGTATAGACGGGCCAATGAAATCTTTGGCTAGATCTATAGCAGATGCCGGTGTATCAATAAATGAGATTGATTATATCAATGCACATGCTACCTCTACACCAGTTGGAGATAAAAGTGAAGCTGAGTCCCTTTTTGGAATCTTTGGAAAAGACATACCTTGGGTTAGTTCCACAAAGTCCATGACTGGACATGAATGTTGGATGGCAGGTGCTTCAGAGATAGTTTATAGCTTATTAATGATGGAAAATTCCTTCATAGCGCCAAATATTAACTTTGAAAACCCAGATGAGGCGTCTTCTAAGTTGAAAATTGCAGAAAAAAAGATAGATTTGAATATTGATATGTTTCTTTCCAATTCTTTTGGCTTTGGAGGAACAAATTCAAGCTTGATCCTTAAAAAAATCAAAACATAGTGCCCGTGGTAATGGAATACACTGAAATAGTATCAACAGTAAAAGATTTCCTTGCGGATGAATTTGAAGTGGATTCATCAGTGCTTTTAGATGATGCTAATTTAATAGAAACTTTAGAATTAGATAGCCTTGATTTTGTCGATCTTGTCGTTATTATTGAATCCAATTTTGGATTTAAGCCAACTGCAGAAGACTTTCATGGTATTTCTACCTTTAAGCAATTTTATGAATTCATAGATGGTAGAGTCAATTCATAATGAAAAATGAACAAACTTGGGATGGCAAAACAAGGGGAGGTCTCCTAGGTTATCGCATTTTTATTTTTTTTCTAAAAAAAATTGGGCTAGGATTTACATACTTCATACTAGCATTTGTCGCTTTCTATTTCTTGATTTTTAGCCTAAAATCTACCAAAGCCAATTTTTATTTTTTCAGGACTATAATGAAAAAGTCCGCTATTTCCTCCATCTCAAGCATTTATCAAAGTTACTACCTCTTTGGGCAGACCATTTTAGATAAAGTGGCAGTAGCTGTTGGTATGAAGCATCGATTTACTACCAATTCCACAGGCTTAGAAAATTTGTACGATGTATTAAAATTAAAACAGGGTGTATTCTTGCTATCAGCTCATCTTGGTAACTGGGAAATTGCAGGCCATTTTCTTACTAAACTTGAAGTCCCAGTTAATATCGTATTATTTGATAACGAGCATCAAAATGTTAAGAAAATGCTCCAATCAGAAGAAAAACTAAAGAAGTTTAAAGTAATCACTTATTCAAATGATTTCTCCCACCTAATTGCAATCAATAAAGCCATTAAAAATAAAGAAATAGTTTGTTTACACGGTGATAGATTTCATGAAGGCTCTAAAACCATTGAGCTTAATTTTGCGGGTCAAAAAGCAAAATTCCCACTCGGACCATTTCAGTTAATCAATAAATTTCAAGTTCCTTTTTGTTATGTATTTGCCATTAAATCAGGTAAATATAAATATGACTTCTTCGCTTTTAAAGGGGAGAATGCAGATAATAAGGTGGAAAATATAATAGAAGGATATATTGAAAGATTAGAAAAAATGCTAAACCAATACCCAAAACAATGGTTTAACTATTATCAATTTTGGAACTAAAAAGATGAAACCATTAGTAAACAGCGAAGAAATTCTAGCGTATATACCACAAAGACCACCAATCGTCATGGTAGATGTTTTGTATAATGCGTCTTTAAAGTCAGCCACTTCAGGATTTTTAATAAAAGAAAATAACATATTCCTTAAAGGAGATTATTTAGATTCTCCTGGATTGATTGAAAATATTGCGCAGACTGCAGCTGCATCTGCAGGCTATCAATTTAAAAAGAATGCTATGCCTGTAAAGATTGGCTTTATAGGAAGCATAAAAAAGCTTAGGATTAACCATTGGCCTAAAGTAGGAGAAGAGCTTTTGACAACTATTGATGAGGTGAATGAAGTAATGAGCGTAAAGATTATAGAGGGAAAAATTACTAGCAATGGAAAAGAAGTTGCCACCTGTGAAATGAAAATCTTTTTAATGGAGTCTACTTAAATTAAAACAGTAAATTTGTAAAATAAGCCTGCTTAAGTGAATAAATTACCAGATATCAAGTTAGAATGCGAGACGGACATTAGGGTTCGTTTTAATGAAGTGGATGCTTTGCATATTGTCTGGCACGGCCATTACGTAAATTATTTTGAGGATGGAAGGCAAGCTTTTGGACAAAAGTTCAAATTGGGATACCTTGATGTTTTTAATGAAGGATTTACAACACCTATAGTGGAGTTCAATTGTTTTCATAAAGCACCGCTTGTTTTTGGAGATGTGGCTAGGGTCAAAACGACTTATGTTGATTCCCCAGCAGCAAAAATTATTTTTGACTATCAGATCACAAAGGACAATAATGTTCTAGTTGCTAAAGGACGTTCTGTTCAAGTCTTCTTAAATGCGAAAAGCCGAAAGCTTGAATTATACAAACCGCAATTTTTTATTGATTGGAAGAAAAACAACGGACTTTCCGGCTAGCTGATGGATAAAATTAGCATCCTCGCAGATAATATTTTAAGTCCATTGGGTAACAGCACAGCTTCCAATATAGAAGCTATGTTACAAGGCGATTCTGGTATTCAAAAACAAGCAGCCACGGATTTGCTTCCTTTTGATTATTACGCCTCAAAATTTTCAGATACCCAAATTGATAATCTATCAGAAAAATTTCAAATCGATTCTTCCTACTCTAGATTAGAAAAGATGTGTCTTGTTTCGATTAAAGAAGCAATGAGTAATTTACCGCTTGATCTGTCAAGCGCTGAATTGGGATTTATCGTTTCTACAACCAAAGGGAATATTGATTTACTGTCGGTAAATAATAAAGATCAACAAGGAAAATTTTTATACAATTTTGCTAATAATGTAAGCCAATATTTTAACAACCCAAACAAACCGATTGTAATTTCAAATGCTTGTATCTCAGGTGTGCTAGGAATCATTACTGCTAAAAGATTATTAAGAATTGGGCACTACAAGCATATTATACTGGTAGGGGCTGATTTAATATCAGATTTCACTTTATCTGGATTTTATGCCTTAAAGGCCATGAGTTCAGATATTTGCAAACCATTTGATAAAAATAGAAAAGGAATTAACCTTGGAGAAGCTGCAAGTTGCATGATATTAAGCAGAGAAGGGAATGGCGAAATGCCTATTAGCATTTGTGGTGGCGCTAGTAGCAACGATGCAAATCATATAAGTGGCCCATCTAGGACTGGAGCTGGGATGATAGCAGTGATAAAAAGTTCCTTTGCCCAAATAGAAAATTTTCAAAAGGAAAAAATTGATTTTATTTCTGCCCATGGAACGGGAACTTTATATAACGATGAAATGGAATCAAAAGCTTTTAATCATTTTAAGCTAAACGATGTGCCCTTAAATAGTTTTAAAGGATATTTCGGACATACTTTAGGAGCTGCAGGAATTCTAGAGTCCATACTCTCTTATCAGAGTCTTTTAACAAACAACTTATTTGCTTCAAGAGGTTTTTCAGAACAAGGCACTACAGAAGTATTAAATGTTTTGAAGCAAAATGAAAAGAAAGATAATTTAAGCTGGGCTTTGAAAACGGCTTCAGGATTTGGAGGTTGCAATGCAGCCATACTTTTCAATAAATTGGAAAATGTTTAGTATTGCTAAATATGTCATATTAAACAGCCGAAATATAATAGTAGACGGCGAAGAATTTCTAAAGTTAGATCATTCTTTAGAGTTTAAAGAACAAGCAAAAAAAATATATCAGTCTTTAGAAATAGATTATCCTAAGTTCTATAAAATGGATAATCTTTCAAAAGCTGCATTCATAAGTGCAGAACTTCTTCTAAATCAGCATGTTTTTAATTGTGATCAAGAAAAGATAGGACTATTTATTTCAAATAAAGCTTCTTCATTAGAAACTGATGAAGCTTACTATACCAAGACTTTTGAGCAGGACATATTTCAAGCAAATCCTGCCCTTTTTGTATATACTTTGCCAAATATTATGATGGGAGAGCTTTGTATAAGACACAAAATCAAAGGGGAGCAGAGTATGTGGGTGTCAGATAATTTGAATGCTAACTTTGTCAGTAAATATGTAAATTTGCTATTCAATGATAATTTGCTGGAAACAGCAGTAATAGGATGGGTTGATCTCTATCAAGACAAACCAGAGACGATGCTATGTTTATTAGAAAAAAAGGAAGAAAATAAGAACTTAGAATTTAATGAAGAAAATTTGATGGCTCTATATCAAAAGCTAAAAGGCTAAAAATGGAAGAAATAATAGAAAAACTAAAGGTTCAATTAATAGACCAACTTAATTTAGAAGACTTCAAACCATCAGATATTGATGCAGATGAAGCATTGTTTGATTCAAGGTTAGGATTGGATTCGATTGATGCCTTAGAGATCATAGTTTTATTGGAAAGAGAATATGGCATAAAGGTCTTAAATCAAGAAGACGGACAAAAAATATTCAAATCCGTTCGTTCGATTGCAGAGCATATTTCGGCAAATAAGGAAGTATGAGTCAAAAAATCTTCATATCTGGATGTGGGATGATTTCAAGTATTGGAAACAATGTAGCGGAATCTCTTGATGCTTTGCTTAAGCTTGAGCATGGTATAAGGCCAGTTGAGATTTTAGAGACAAAGCACAAAGGAAAAATTCCAGTAGGAGAAGTACGATCAAGTAATGAGGCTTTAATTGAGCAACTTGGCTTGCAATGGAAAGCCGGGCATAGTAGAACAACGCTGCTTGGTACTATTGCTGCCAGAGAGGCCTTGCAAAATTCTCAAGTAGATTTGAAAGATGGTTTGAGAACAGGATTAATATCAGCGACTACTGTCGGAGGCATAGATCAAAGTGAGGATTTTTACAAAGAATTTTTAAAGGATCCGACAAAGGGGAGACTTCGCCATATCTCAAAACACGATTGCGGAGACAGCACAGAAAATATAGCTGAGGATCTTGGTATTTATCATTTTGTTTCTACAATTAGTACAGCTTGTTCTTCTTCAGCAAATTCAATTATGATGGGCGCTAGGATGATCAAGCATAACTTGTTGGATCGAGTGCTGGTTGGAGGTACAGATTCTTTAACCAGGTATACTTTGAATGGTTTTAATGCACTCAAAATTTTAGATTCGGAACATTGCAAATCATTTGATCAAAATAGAAATGGATTGAATCTAGGAGAAGGAGCAGCATTTATTTTATTGGAATCTGAAAAATCAATTCGTCAAAGAAAGTACAAACCAATCTGTGAATTAACTGGTTATGGTAATTCGAATGATGCTTATCATCAAACGGCTTCGTCACCAGAAGGGAAAGGGGCACTGAGTGCGATGAAAATTGCTCTAAAGAAGAGTCAACTTAATAACAATGATATTGATTATGTAAATGCTCATGGAACTGCGACTTTTATAAATGATCTATCAGAAGGCAATGCTTTGATGACTTTATTTAATGACCGCATACCAGAAATAGGCTCTACCAAAGCTTTTACAGGTCATACCTTGGCAGCCGCTGGTTCTATAGAAGCCGTGCTATCGATCTTGTCTTTGAAGCATGGTTTTATACCACCAAACTTGAATTTTTCTCAGGTCATGGAAGAAGTAAATATCCTACCTGTTAAAAAACTATTGACTAATATAAAGATCAAGCACATTCTTTCAAATTCTTTTGGTTTTGGAGGCAATTGTTCTTCATTGATTATTTCTAAACTTTAGGCCCAATACTTACCTATGAATATTTACATCAATGTTTTAGGAAATGTTTCTCCACAGGTTACGACGGACAATGCTGATTTTTTAACAGAGCCTGTTAATAAGCAGGATACTTCCTTTGCATGCATAGATCCTGACTATAAATCTATTTTGCAAAAAGCAAATTTAAGGCGTATGTCAAGGCTTATTAAATTTGGAATGTATAGTGCTCAACAATGTTTGATCGACTCAAAAGTTGAAAACTTGGATGCCATCATAACTGGAACTGGTCTAGGTTGTTTAAAAGATACAGAAAAGTTTTTAATAGATATTTATGGCAATGACGAAGGGGTACTTTCACCTACTAAGTTTATGCAATCAACACACAATACCTTGAGTGGACAAATAGCCTTGATGCTCAATTGCGAACAATACAACTTTACATATGTCCACAGAGGGGCTTCTTTTGAATCTGCACTGCTAGATGGGATAATGTTGATTGAAGAAGAAGCTAATAACATCCTGGTGGGAGGATTGGACGAATTAACTGACACGTATTTGGCTGTTACAAAAAGGATGAAGATGTGGCGAAGAGACGCTATTAGTCAACTGGATTTATTTTCAAATAAACAATCAGGTTCTATAGCTGGAGAAGGTGCTAGTTTTTTTATGCTTTCAAAAGAGCAGTCTTCAACGTCATATGCGAAGATCAAGGGCTTGAAAATACTATTTAAACCCAAGTCTATAGAGACGATCTATGGAGAGATGCAGGCACTAATCCAAGATGCTGGATTGGAAATGGGAGCGATTGATGTTGTTGTCTTAGGAATGAATGGAGATCAAGAACAAGATAAACTCTATGATGAATTAATTGAACGATACTTTCAAGATAAGCAGCTTACAGCTTTCAAGCATTTATGTGGAGAATATAAAACAGCCTCAGCCTTTGGTTTGTGGACTGCTGCACAGATGCTAGGAAAGCAAAACATTCCAGAGGTTTTGAAATTGAACAAGAGTGCGAGCCCAATACTCAAAAATGTTTTGGTTTATAATTGTTACAACAACTCTAATCATTCCTTGTTACTATTACAAGATGTTAATGCATAGGCAAGTTTTATTATTATATGTTCTTCTGATGATCGCTTTGTATTTTTTGCAAGGCTTTCTTGGTTTTGGGCTTTGGCCAATATACTTGATCAGCATAGCCTATATTTTATTATTGACTTATGCCTCCTTCAACTTTCAGTTTAATTTTTATACCAAGGCTTATCATAAAGGAACTACCGATGATAAAGTTGTTGCCTTGACTTTTGATGATGGCCCGGATCAATCTGTCACCCCTCAAATTTTAGATATCTTAAAATCGAGAAATGTAAAAGCCACATTTTTTTTAATTGGGAATAAAATACCTGGAGCAGAAAAATTAGTAAAAAGAATTGATTCTGAAGGACATATAATCGGCAACCATTCTTATATTCATAAAACGCTATTGACTTTTATTCCTTCTTTTATGGTCAGAAAGGATTTGAATAAAACGACAGCAATTGTAGAAAAAATAATAGGAAAGCGAACAGATTTTTTCAGACCTCCATTTGGTGTCACTACTCCTGCAATAGGATGGGCTTTATCCATTATGAAAATCAAGACCATCGGATGGAATATCAGAACTTTTGATACTTATTATAATGAGGAAGAAATAATTTTGCAAAGGATAAAAGATGGGCTTGTGCCAGGGTCAATCATATTGCTTCATGACATCTTGCCCATTTATAAAACTTTACTACCTAAAATTTTAGATCTATTAGAAAAAAGGTCCTATAAAGTTATTCCATTAGATCAACTTATAAATTGCGATCCGTATATAGAAGTATAGTATTCACCTTTAGGTGCTAAAATTATTTTATATTCACTTTATTTAGATAATAGGAACAAATCAAATGGCAGAGCTGTATTCAATAGTTAATAGAAACATAGACAAAGCCTTAAATAAAGTTAATGCTGAAATCAATTTAAATATTGACCATAATATTTTTAAAGGACATTTTCCAACTCAGCCAGTTTTGCCTGGTGTTTGTCAAGTTGAAATAATAGAACAGATATTATCATCTGAACTTGGCAGCCAACTTAGACTTACTGCAGCCTCCAACATTAAGTATTTAAAAATGGTTGATCCGAAGATTGATGCGAGGCTTAATGTGGATATTTCTTTTCAAAAGATAGAAGAGGGTCTTAAGGTTACTGCAGTCATAAAGTCAAAGGAAGAAATCTGTATGAAGGCTAAATTGAATTTCGCAATTATATGAAAAAGAGCCAAGCTAAATTTGATTCATTAAAAGCTTGCGTGGTCATACCTACCTATAACAATGCA
>CALIIW010000197.1 GCA_938018185.1 uncultured Saprospiraceae bacterium | reverse complement strand
ACTTAATTGATCATATTCATTAACAACTAGATTATTTACTTCTGTACTACAACCATTCGCATCTGTCACCGTAAGACTATAATTTCCTGCAGGAATATTTTCCAAACTAGACGATACTGCTCCATTCGACCATAGGTAAGTGTAAGGTGCTTGTCCACCAAAAGTTGTTCCAAGAATTGAACCTGTTGATTCTCCAAAACATACCGTGCTAGGTTCATATCCTGGCTTTCCAAAATCATAAAAAACAGTCATGCCGTCATACAACTCAAAGCTGCTTTCCTCTGTACAACCTGATTCATCATCCGTGACCGTCACTGTATATATTCCTGCCACTACATTCACTAAGTCTTCTGTTGTTGCTCCATTAGACCACAAAAAACTATATGGTGGTAAGGAGCTGCTAGAACCGGCAGGCCTTGATGGTATAAGTTGTGCGGAAATGTCAATCATACCCGTTGCTTGTCCTAAGCAAAATGGATCCTGTTTTGTAAGAAGATTAATCTCAAAAGGTTGTCCATTAAAGTTGACGTATAATTCCTTAACTGCTGTGCAAAATGTTGCATCTGTAACAGTGACTGTATATAAGTTATTCGAAAGATTTGAAAGTGTTGCAGTGGTTGCTCCATTGCTCCAAAGATAAGTATACGGTGATGCTCCTCCTGCTACTTCCAAGCTAATAGACCCATCACTGGTCGATACACAAGAGGTGTTATTAACAGTTTCTGTAATAACCATCGGATTTGTTAAACATGGATTTGGCTCCAAGGTCACTTTCATATTGTTCATGATTGAACCATAGTGACCAGCCCAAAACTCTTCATCACTACCACCGTGTTTTATATATATTTGGCGAAGGCCTGTGCCATAATTTTGAAATAAGATTTCTTCTGTTTGCCAGACATCCGAACAAGTTTTTGTTCTTAAATCTTGGATTATTTCATTGCCATTCTCATCTAATAATTTCACCTCCAAATGATAAGTGTCTTCAAATCCAGTCCCGTTTTGAGGCCCATCAAATCCTATGTACTCTTCTGAAACTGAAATTATCGGTTGTAAATCTAATTCTGCTGCTGTGTAACCAATAGACAATAGATCAATGATTTGCTCTTTGGAATTATCAGAATAACTTGTTTGGTAGCCGTCCTCCATTGCCAACCAACCATCACCACCAGAACTTACAATATCCCAAGAACCGAAATCTCCTGTTTTAGCATCACCATATAATACATGATTGCCAAGTGTGAGGTGCACACCGTCTATTAATGGCCCTTGCAATACTTTGCTTGGTGCTTCTTTTGCAATCCCATTTACAAAAACTTCTATATTACTATCGTAGTCAAATCCAGCTATTTCTTTTGCTGACACAGTGTATTGTTGCCATTCATTTGAACAAACTAATTTTGGAGAATCATGACTGTATAGATAATCTGAATAAGAGTTAGAAATACGAATATTAAAAGACACTGTATCATTCAGTAAACCTCCGCTACCTTTATAAAATACCGAAAAACGCATATTGGGAGATGTCCCATCTAAACTATTATCAAGTCCAGCGTAATTGTCAACAAAGCCTTCCAAAATCATACAATTTGTTCCGTCCAATCCACCTGGGATGATTTCCGCAGATCCATTATTTATGGCCCAATTATCAAGATTTTCATTGAACCCTCCGTTTTCCAGGGCATTTGCGCAAGGATTTTGAGCCATTAAGCTTGGGGTTAGTAAGCTTGCAGCAAAGAAGAGTACTGCAATTAGCGTATACATTGTTTTCATATTATTGGTTTTAAATCATTAAATATTACTACAAACAAAATTCTTAGAAAACCTTGGATTTTATATGCAGCGTGTAATCGAGAGAATCGAAATATTTGCTATTCAAAGATATGGATAGTAAGAACGATCAGCTATCCCATGAAAGGGTGAAAATGTTGATAGTTGTTGGTTGTTGGTTGAATTTTAGGATCTTCGATTGTTACTGGACATGTTTCGGAAGTTCGAGTTTGGTTAATCGGTTAATCGGTTATTCATATGTTCAAGCATTCAATTTTTTTTCGTGCTAAGAAGATGTTTCAAAAGCTAACATCGCTCATGGCTTTGCTGCAAGCTTCAGAAACACACCTTGCGTTTGAATGTTTGACTATTTCACCCGAATCGTCTTACTTGATCCTTTTGGCCCTTCTCGTCCATCTTTCTCTATGGTTGTTACTTTATATACGTAAAGCTTATCAGAAGAAACAACAGTATCTAGGTATTCAAATTTATTAGCTGGAATGGTTGCAAGTTTTTGAAATTCCTCTTGTGTGGATTCTCTCTTGTAGATCACATAGGATTCCCGATCACTGACTACCATTTTTGGCAAGGAGACTACAATTCCTTGAGAGGTATTTCTCACAAAGAATTGGTTGATAGTGGCTACTTTTGATTTTTCTACCACTTTACTAAAAGGCAATGAGAATTCGCCTTGATCTCCGTAGATAGAAGTTGCGGCAACTCGATAGGCATAATTTTTTCCAAACTCAATACCAGAATCAATGTATGCTGACTTTAATAATACGCCTTCATGTATGGTTTTGAAGTCTGTTTCATCACCTGCTCTTCTTTGAAGAATGTATCCTTTTATCGCATTATTTCCTTTTCGCAAATCTCTCCAATCCAAGCGCATTTCATTATTTGCGTAATAAAGATCTATGGTTTCTACAACTGACATTTCGATTGGCTTGTCAGGCCTAACGCTGATCATGTTTGAATAAGAAGAAGTGTCTTGTCTATAGTTTTGCGAATTTACAACATAAAAATAATCTGTTCTACCATTGAGGGCTTCTAGGGTATCTGTATACGTTTTTTCCAAAATTGGCCCTGCACATAATTCCAATTTCTTTGAAGAAGTTCCTCGGTACACATAAAAAGCATAGTGTGAAGGTTCATCTACATACTCCCAATCTAGCTTAATATATTTCCCTTCAGTTCCACCTTTTAGATTTGTAGGAGGCAAAGGTTTTGTAAATTTGGAATAGGTTCCGACTCCTTGTGCGGGTACTATTTGTTCTAATCCTTTTTGCGGAACAAATAGTGCTTTTACCTGATATCTATAATGGTTTCCAACTTCAACTTTTCGATCCACAAATTCTTTCTCTTGCGGTCCTAAAACTGCAACAGTGTCAAGTTCATCATTACTATCAAATCTTAGGATTTCAATGCCACTGTAGTATGGTTTAATTGGCAACTGTTCCCAAGCAAGATGTATTCCATTCAATGTGTCCGTCACATTGATGCCATATATTAATCTGGCGCTCATAGAATCTACACTAAACACAATGGCTGTGTCTGAAGGCATGCCCAAATTGTATACCTCGTCTTCTAAAATTATATAGGCTCTGGTAGCTTGTTCTGGAATTGCATCCTGGGTAAAACTAAAAGTCAAGACATCCTCGCTTTCATCATATTTTGGAAATATGATTCCTTTTTCTTCCCATTGCCTATTATTCTCCACCATAACTCTGGCTCTAACTGCTTTTGGAGAATATGGTAAAGCATGAATTGCTTCGTTTATTTCTTTTTTATCAGGATATAGATTTTTCATTTTAAGCCCATCTATGACATTCTGATCTATGGTGAGGCTCCATTGTAAGGAGGTCAAACTGTCTCTACCTTTTGCTCCTGACCAAACTGGTCGTAGCTGTGGTAAAGCATAATTTCCCATACCCCCTCTGCAGAGTCCATATCCCCAAACCTCAGGTTGTGCACCTAAAGATTGCTTTGTGATTTTATAAAAATAAAGTGTGCCATCAACAACATTTTTGTCGTGAAAGACCATACCAAGGGCTTGTTTAGTTTCAATAAAACCATAATAAACAAAAAGATCTTCTGGAGTACTAAAACTTGTAAATTTGTTTAGCAAGTCTTCTTCTGATCCGTCAAGATTTTTTTGCATTTCAAGTAAATCTTCATCTGAATAAAATTGCTTAAAATCAGTATAAGTTTGAACTCTTTGATGAGTTCCTATTTGTTTACTTGTTTGTTCCCCTGCAATTCGTCTTTCAATTTCAAAAACGTCCGTAGGTTTTATTTCTCCTATTTGATCCGTTCTATACAAATAAAGATAGTTCCCATCAGGACCATTTATTGCTTTGATCACATGTTTATATTCCTCAGAAGGAGGAGCAGGCATCTCTTCTTGAGCAAATGACTGTAAAACTATTGCAAGCAAAAACACTAAAACTAAATTAATATTTTTCATGATCTAAAAATTATAATATGCTTAATTAAAACTAAAGGTTGCACTTTTTCCTTGTCGCTTGTAAAAGGAAAATCGTAAATCAGTACACTTTTTAAAATGCGGAATAATGCCACATGGCCAATCTGTACAAGCGTAACATCCTAGACACCAATCGAACCAGCCACACGGCCAGCCACACCAATGCCTACAATCTCTACAAGTTGGAAACTTCACTGTACCACAAGAGAGCCCTGATTTATTCCAAACTTTTAAATTTAAACCACCACTTGCTTTGAAGTACCAAGAAGAGTCATAGCCGCCATCTATTTTTAAATCTACATCAGCAGATCCACCAACAGCCTCCGAGCCCAATACATATAATTGTGCAGAAGCACTTAAATCCAATTCCCCTTTGACTTGAAAACGTGAGGAGTCAAATGATTTATAAACAAATGCATAAGCACTGGCAGAAGCACTCACATCAACCGTAAGCGCTTTGAAACCCGCTACAGTAATTCCATAAGATCCTTTTTTTGTCGGTACCTTAACTGTTGCCTTCACACTTAATCCATGGAATCGCCCCCCCACTTTTGCAATATCTGGCAAACGATTAAAACTACTTTTGACTGCATAAGGAGTATTTGTATCAACACTAAAGTTTATCCCCATAGAAGCATCAGCATTTCCTTTAAATATTCCCCATTTATCCGAAACTGCACCTGCAACGCCAACAAAGGCAGCTGCGCCAGATCCTTTCTTCATGACATAGAGCATTCCCGTAATTTTCATAGAAAAAAGCTCCTTTGCAAGGCTCATCTGACGATCAATTTGTAAGTAACCTGAATACCTACAGAAGTCAAGTTTCGCTTTCACAGAACCCATTTCCATATCTGCCATGGTGAGTTTAGCCCCACCTTCAACAACCACTGGTATGCCGTCACAAGACCAAGTTGAATTGTATATTACTTTAAGATTGATATCATCTATAGCAACCACTTCTTTTGGTGTACCAACTGGACTTGCCGTACCTACCACTTCTACAGAATAGATTTTATTATGTGTATTAAAATCAAAGCCTCCTCCTATTTTATGCCATGTAATAGGACCGGTCGTAATGGCAGCTTTAACAACGAGCTTGGCTCCAACTTCTATTCCTCCACTTTCATACTTCCAAAACTTAGCTGCTGCTTCAAATCCTTTTTTCATAGTTTCTAATTGGCCAGAAGCTTCAAAACCTTGCTTATAACCCGAGATGGAAAGTGCTGCTCTAATGTCTAATTTAAAATTATTCTGTTCTAAATGCATGGCCAATTCATTGAACCTAAACTGAAATCCATCCGCATCCTCTCCTATCATGAAAGAGGCAAATGTATTGCCGCTCATTCCTTTCAGAGCTCCAAATTCGATGCCTCCAGCCAATCCAAATGCCCATGACATTTTTGCTTCACTCATGAGTTTATCTCCACCCGAGAAATCCTCCATTTTATCATTCTTGAAATCCCAATCCGATACTGCTTTAAGAAAGAAATCAGGTGCCTTTTGTCCTCCTGCTCGTTCTCTATCTATTTCACCTTTCATGATATCGATCTCTTCTTTTGTCCATTTTGCTCCTATATCCTGTGTATACTTGGTTTGCAATTCCATTACATAATTGTTGTATTTATCTATTTTCGCTTGCAAGTCTTTGTTTGCACTATTTTTCCCTGCAGCTTTATTTGCTTCAATCATTTTTCTGATGATTTGAGCTTCCTCCGCAGTTAAATTATCGGTATTCTTATTTTGCTGACCTGCAAAAGCTTCTCGTTCCTCATCTGTCATCTTCATCTTATCATTCATCTGGTCAAAAGTATATCCATAACCAATATTCACAAGTACTTTGTCAAGTCTAATTTTTGCAATCCCAAAGTCTGTTGACAAGTTTGGTTTAAGCAATAAGAACACTCCAAAATCTTTTGTCTGCAAACGAAATTCTTGCACTTCCATTGGAAATATCTTTTTTGCTGCAGCCTTATTTTTAGTGTAATTTAAAAGCAGGTTATCTGCTTTAATTTGGAATGCCATTTTATCAAAATCCATTTCTAGATAAACAGATTTTCCCTTTTCTTGCTTTATTTCCAAACCTTTTATATTGACTCCTTTTGGTCCAAAGGAGAGGTCAGCAGCTACCGTTGGCCAAGGATCTCCCTTCACGACTTTAAATTGATTGATGACCAATTTATTTGCCTCATCCCCAGCTTCTGAATCCTTTAACATGCGAATCGAACCTCCAAATCCAAGTCCGACATTTGTTGTTCCAATACCAAAGAAACTCAAGCTTATCAGGCGGGCTTCAAAGGTCCCAAGATTAAATTTAAATGGATCATCTGGTGTAACTCTAAAAGTAAACTCATTGATTGAAAAATTCTTCCCTATGGATAGTTTATCGATGATCACTCTATCATCAAGCATGTTTATTCCAAGCATTTTTGGCAACTCTGCAAATCCTTCCATATGTACTCCAAACCTATCCATTTTAGATGCTCCCTTTTTCACCAACAACTTTGTCATCGCAAATTCAGAAACAACAAAATCCTTGTACTTATCACTATCACGATAATCATCAATTTTGCTTTTCGCGACTACATCAAACAATCCTTTATGATCTGGAGACATAAAATTGACTTTAAACTCAGCAAATTCTGTGAGCTCTTTTACCTTGGAACCTGGTGAAACAAATACCCTTTCAAAATTGAGTTCCGAAAATAGTAGCTGGGCTTTATTGTCCGCAGATTGTCTCTGTGCTTCTATTTCTTCTGGAGTGTTTCCACCAACGGAAAAACCTAATTCTCTTAATTTATCCTCTACATAATCACTTCGCTCTGAATTTCTAAGGTATGCATTAGGATACTTGAATGGAAATGCTGCTGTTGCAGGTTTACTTGCAAAATCAAGTACTAGTTTTGTGCCTCCAATCACTGATTTAGAATTGATTTTAGGATCTGTACTTTCCAAGCGTCTCATTTCCAACAATGATTGGCCTTTGACTACAACTGGTGCATAGTCATACATGGTTGCATTCATTTCTGCCTGCTCAAAAAAGAAGTTTGTTTTAGGGATTGCATTATCAGCATTATCCGAATCTTCAAAAACAATCACATCTTTAAACTCTAATTGTTCCTCTCCTTTCGCGGGTGTGAAAAGTTTATTCGCTTCCAAATTTAACAACCCAGAAATCCGAAAGCCACCATCAACAGCTTCTAAGAAATCGACTTCCACCTTGTAATCTGATAAGCTTACAAAGTCTGGCAAATTCCCGTCTCTTGGATCTATCAGAAAATTTTCTTCTTGATCTTCTTTTTGCACTAGAAGTAAAGTGTCTAATCGATTGTATTTACGTTTTTTTATCCTGAAAGTATATTCATTGTTGTGAGGTAAAATTAAAACGTATTTTCCATCTTTGTCTGTTGAAGTATTATACGGCAAACCTTCTATAGTAATTTTTGCTTCCTCAACAAGTTCTTTTGTTTTGAAATCTTTCACTGATCCAAACACCTTGGTTCCTTCGTCCAAATAAATGGTAACATTTTCCAATCTATTGGCATCCATTTCTAACTCCCCAAAGAATTGAACAAATTCAGGCCCACCTGGAACAGACGTAATACTGAAATTATAAGCACCGTCTGGTGCTGTAAAATAATATGCTTGTCCGCTTGTGAGCTCATCTTCCTTTACAAAGTCATCAGCTCCTTCAAAGACAATCTTAGCTTGTACTAATTCATCTTTATAATATGCTTCAATTTTATAGCCACCATATTTATTTTTCATTACAATTTCTGGAAAACCAATGGTCCCTTTTAGGTTTTCTGTATTATCAAAATAGGTGGTGTATCTGCTATCGAGCTCACCAAAACCAATACCAAAAAATGCTGCATCTACATCTTTTACATTGTTCTCGTCCATTACTTTTCGCACATCCTTATTTGCTTCTAAATTAGATTTCCATTTCTTAGCCTTATCTGTTGGAGAAAGATCCCCATTAATATTTCTAATATCTTCTCCCAGCCCGTACCATTCTGCCATCGAAAACAAATAGGAATTTTCATAATTATCTGCAACTATATCCATGTAGTAATACATCGGCTCATTCAACTTCATCATGTATAAGCCATCCTTTGTTGTTGTTATACTTGTCGTACTATCCTTTGTAATCAAAGCATTACTCACAGGTATTCCAAATTGATCGACTACCCTACCGAATCCTGTGTAAACATCATTCTTTAAGTAAATATCCTTTTCAATTGGTGTGGTTCCTTCAAATTCTATTTTTTCATTAAATGCTTGATTTCTAATCGAGTAATCTTGGATCTTTATATTTATAATGGCTCCTTCTAAAAGATTTGGCAGATTATCAAAGTGATAATCTCCATCTTTATCAGTCATTCTTGTAAAGGATGTTTCCCCTTGAAAAGAACCTAATACATCATTCCTTTCAAAGGAAGCAATCATCAAAACATCCCTCTGTGGCTTATCGCCAAAATAGACTGTACCTTTAATTTCTGTTCCAATGTTGTAAGTCAAATTTGTATGATAATGCGGTAGTTGTTTTTTCTTCTTGGAATCTACAGCATAATAAATTGAACGTTGAGGGAAGAATGCCGAAGGCATTCCTGCTACTTCAATTTCGTAGACATAATTTTCAAATTGTTGTGCATTTTGAAATAAACCTTTATAAATCGAACCATCCTCTATTGTTTGAACTACTGTGTAAGTATCATCATTATATTGTCTAGTCAATTGACCTCCCATTGGTGCGACTTGCGCCAAGAATGGGTAATTATCAAAATTATCCTTTTGCAAAAGTAGATTCACTTTCACCTCATCAAATTCTTGCAAATCTTCTTTTAGAACTTGCATTGAAAGACGCATAGAATTAGCACCTAGTGTTACCGGTTTCATTAGATATCCAAATTCTGTTTTATCTAAATAAATCCTTTGTCTGTATTTTTGGAATTGATTACTCGGATGGGAAATTTCCAAATAGATTTCATTCATGGTGCTCAAGTGTGCATCATTCAAGGCAATCGCATATCTTCCATCTTCTCTAGAGGTACCAACTCCAATAGGAATTGGGAATTGCATTGGATACCACCATCCCATTTGCATCATTCCGATAATGACAACAGAAGCTCCTTCCAGATCGTATTTTTCTGAACCAAGCCCTTGGTTACTATTACCATAATTCAAGGAAGGACTTGTCAATTCGCCAGTAGATTTTACAACTAATTTCTTTCCCGAAATTTCATTATTTTCTTCATCTTGCAAAAAAGCCCATTTAACTTCTCCTTGTACATGGTTTGCTAATTCTGGATCGAAATCAGGTTGAAAATCATTGTTGGGATCACCATAAGTAAAAGTAACAATCTTACTATTTGGATTACTGACTTCAAATCCTGAAGGTAAAAGACTATCACTCTTGAATACAACCATTGCTGAGTACCTGTTTCCTACGACTAAAGGAACAGCTCTACTTAATTGAATGTACTCAGTAAATCCTCGTTTGGTTTCATTATACAAAAAATTAGTATTTGGATCCACCATCAGCTTACCAATTTTGTTGTTTTTGATGCTTGTCACATCAAGTATTCTTAAATTGTATTCAAAACTGGAAACGAGATTTTTATCATTTAATTTATCAAAAGCTTGACTCCAATCAACCTTTATTCCTTTTGCTTCGGTGACCTCATTAACTTTCGGATTAATAATAATAGGAGCATCAAGCTGTGTTATAACTGGCTCTGGAGGAATTGGATTTTGGTATGTAAAAGTAATTACTTCACTATGTCCACCAAATTGATAAAAAATAAAACCTTCTGGGTCGACAGCAGTAACTCTCAATGCATAAGAATGACCTTCAACCAAAGGCATAGCAGTATCATCAAACAAGGTGTAGGATAGCGATTGGCCAGCCTCTATTTCCGTTTCTGCAGAAATATTTGGACTGACCATTGCTTCAATTGGATTAGTAATTTCTTCTTCAGTTAAGTCAATTATCTTTACTATATATTCTGTTCTTAAACTCGCATCCGCACTATTTAAAACATGCGACCAGATGATGTTAACCGAACCCATTGGTTCTACAAAATCTTCATTGAAAGGCATTTCAATGATTGGCCGCTCTGGATAAAGTACTTCAAATGAGGCACATCCTAGGCTTGGATCAGATAACAAATTTTGATTTGCATCAAATGCCTTAACACATAATTCATAAGAACCTTCAGGCATTTGTCTGCTCAAATAAATATTGTTCAACTGTTCTCTCGACAAGCCCGTATTAACAAAATTACTTTCTTTTAATCCAGAAAAGATATCCTGAACCTCCATTGGAGACAATATTAAAGTTTCTTGTGCTCCGATGATAATGGATTGGCTCAAAACCCCATTGGTAGTAATTGACAACAGGCCGTTTCTTTCAATCAATGAAGCTTCAAAAAAAGCTTCCACAGGAGCGTTAGTCGTGTTCCTAACAACAAAAACCCCATCTTCAAGCCTATCTACATAAGCGTCCAAGTTTGTTGGAAAAGGTGGACTCATTGTGATTTGAATCTCAAGCGCTTGCCCTTGAAGGTTCGATGCGCTCAGGAGATAAATGCTCACAAAAAGCAGGAGTGTTCTGATTAAAGCTGATTTCATTTCATTCGATTTTATATGCGGTAAAAACTTATCTTATTTTGGTTTTAAAATTCTGACTTATTAGCCTTGGCTTTCTTTATCCTTTTTTCATACTGCTTTTTATTTTTTTCTAATTCCTTAGCCAATTTTTTCTTTCTTTTTTGTTCTTCTTTAAATGCTTTTAGTTTGGCTTTTTCTTCTTGTTTATCAACTGCAGGTTTTAGCTCTTTAGTTTTTTGATTCTTTGG
>CALIIW010000196.1 GCA_938018185.1 uncultured Saprospiraceae bacterium | reverse complement strand
TTGTAAACAGTTTGTTCATAATTATAGTTTAATTAAAAAATTTATGTGAATTAATTTAAATGAATTATTTTATTTCTTTTTAAAATCATAAGTAGCAGAAAGATAAGCCAATCTTCCAATTCTAGGTCCACCATATGCTTGGAATTGTTTATTGTCTAAAATATTTGACGCACCGAGTTTAAATGTTGTGTTCATCTTTTTAACAAAATAATTAATTTGAACATCAATCAAATCGTAAGAAGGGATTAAACCTGTAAATTGCGGAGAGCCTTCAAATAAAAATCCTTCTATCCATTTATAATTAACATTAAAACCAAATAGTCCTCTTCCTAATGGAATACTTCTTCCTGAGAATCCTAAATTGTATTTATGTTCCGGTGTATTGAAAGCTGGTATGATCGGATCTTCTACTTGAGAGTTTAATCTATTCCAAGAGTAATTTCCTGAGACTTGGTAGTAGTCTGCAAAGTAATAATTCAAACCTATTGCAAAGCCTTGTGTGTTTACACTTTCTTTAGAATTTGATGCATATCGATATGCTTGAATGACAGTTGGAAAATCTGAAATGTCCTCATTAAAATCAAGATCAATACCTAGATTGTAACCTAAAAAATCATCATAGACACTATAATAATAGGAAGCATCTACATACAAACTATTAAACAAAGTGGTTCTATAACCTGCTTCAATTGATTTTACTTTTTCAGGCTGAATGGCATCTATGCTAAAGTATTCTAGGTCTTCCTTTACTAATGTATTTAAATAGCCATCTACAAAGGAATTTACTGTTACTAAACTATCTACACCATTCAAATTACCTGCTAATATTGCAGGTCCGACATTCAAATGTAAATATTGATCAGACAAGGTTGGATTCCTTATTGCAGAAGAAAACGAGAGTCTAGCAAAGTTACCTGCTTTTGGTTTCCAAACTAAGGAGGCGGCAGGGGAGGCGACCAAATCGAAATTTTCATTTTTGTCAATCCTAATTGTTGCAGAAGCAGTTAGTTTATCGTTTGCAAATTTTTTGGTCAAACCAGTATAAGCTCCAACTTCCCAGTTAGTAATTTTAATATCTATACTATCATAAAAAATTGTTCCTTTTGATTCAGGCGTATAGAGTCTTCCATTAGCTCCCACTACCCATTCATCTACAAAGGTAGGATTGAGAATGTATTCACCATGAAGATGATATAGATCAGATCTTGAATGGAACTTTGTACCAGCAAATTCATTATTTAGGGTTCCAGTAATTTGATTGAAAATGGAATCATATCTGGCAGTGCCTGGTTCATAAAAATCGAATGATCTGTCACCACCTGCCAAGTTTGCATTTGCTTGTGTATTTGCATGCCAGTTACTCAAAGAGTCAGCAAAGTCTGTATACCATTGCTCTACCGCCATTGTATCAATCACAAATGCAATACCGCCGTTAGGATCCGGCATTAACTCTGGATAACCAAACTCTTCTCTCATTCTAGACTTATAGTTATTTATCCAATATTTTTCATAATCTCTATTCCAAAACGTATAAAGTTTAGCATTATCCTGTAACCTTAGAGCAGTAAAAAATGGATCATAAGAATCTCCTGCATCATCAGAAGTAGCATAAGCTCTAATGAAATATTTCCCTTTTTTTCTGAATTCCAATCTGTTCTGAAAAAACTGAATATTCTTTAAACTAAACCTATTGTCTCCTTGATACACGGTTGTTCCATTACTATAATTAGAAGCTATGATAAATTCTGGAGATTTTTCTTGTGCAGAAGGCTTTGTTCTGAAATGTAAGGACAAGTTTGTTTTTAAATTTCTTGTATCATAGTCTACGAGATCTGATTCTTTATAACCTCTTCTGTGATACTGCCCAAGACCAGCTCCATCTGAATGAAGAGAAGCAGCACTTTGATTTGAAATTCTATTGAGTTCATCGCCATAAATGTTGACAGCATCATATCCTCCAGGATTATTCAAACCTGTATTTGTATCGTAAACAGGGTCAAAATTATCAGCCTCCCAATCATCAGCTCTCAAATAAAAGAAGTTTAATTTATAGCCAAACCAATCATTGCCGTCTGAATTTTTAAAAGTATCTGCCCATCTAAAAGCGCCAGAAAGTAAATTCCTTTCACCAACTTTTAGTTTAGCACTCAATCCCTTTTGATAAAATGGATTTTTTGTTTCCATACTGATAACGCCATTGAAAGCATTTGGACCGTAGAATGCCGAACTAGCGCCTTGGATCATGTCAACCCTTAAAACATCTAAGTCAGAAGAACCCAAAAAGTTTCCTAGTGAAAAATTCAAACCAGGAGATTGGTTATCAACGCCATCGATTATTTGCAAAGATCTTACAGGACTTGTACTATTGAATCCTCTTGTATTTATAATCTTGAATCCAAGAGAAGCAGCCGTAAGGTCAACGCCCTTCATCGCTCCCAATCCATCATAAAAATTCTCTGAAGCAGTCTCTTTAATAGCTAATAAATCCATGGTTTCAACCGTCAAAGGAGCTGCCTTTTGCTTATCAGAAACCCTTTGACCAGTTACCTCGATACCAAGATCTATCGTCACAGCATCTTCTCCAAGACTTATTTTTTGAAATTCTTCAGCTGAGTTTATAGTAAGGTCTTTTTCTAAATAACCTATATAACTGACGTTTAAAACTACTGGAATGGAGGGCACCTTTATCTCGAACGAACCGTCCCAGTCTGTAATGGTGCCTTTGGAAGGTTCTTCTTTAAGGACGATATTTGCTCCTATTAAAGGTTCGCCGTTGCTTTCGTCTAAGATTTCTCCTTTTATTGTTACCTGTGAAAATGCTATGCTCGTAAAAAGACATAACATTACCGTTAATAATTTGTGTTTAGTCATACAAAGTTTGGTTAATCCGTATTACTGACTAAGTTAAATAAATAATTGGGTTTTTATATATGTAAAATGAGTTAAAACTCAGATTTATACAAAAAAGAGGAGCTGTTGGACATTTTAGTTCCCTTCAGTTACATTCCGACATGTTCTACGATCTCAAGACCGTATCCAATCAGACCTATATGTTTTTTAGGATTGTTACTCAAGAGCCTTATTTTATTAGCATTAAGCTCATTTAATATTTGAGCACCTAGTCCAAAATCTCTATGTTCCATATCATTAGAGAGCTCTTTTCCTTCGATTTTTGATTTTAATGATTCTATCAAACTATCATCTTTAGAACTATGTCGCATATAGACAATCAAGCCTTTTCCTTCTGAAAGGATTTTTTCCATAGCCTTGTTAACTTGGCTGTCATTGATTCCAAACAAGGAGCCTAGTATATCGGAGGTTTCATTTCTAGAATGTACGCGGACAAGTACAGGTTCATCTTTGTTCCAATCGCCAACCTTTATCGCCAAATGTCGATCTCCAGAAGTGGTTTCTTCAAAAACTGTAACATTAAATTTACCCTTTGGGGTATCAAAATCGAGCTCTTCAATCTTGTTGATCAATCTCTCTTTAAGCATGCGATATTCAATCAAATCTTTGATTGTGATCAGTTTCAGGTCCATCTTTTTTGCCAATACCATTAATTGTGGCAATCTAGCCATGGTTCCATCTTCATTTAATATTTCAACCAAAGCACCTGCGGGAGGAAAACCAGCCAATTTAGCCAAATCTATGGCTGCCTCTGTATGGCCAGACCTTCTCAAAACACCTCCTTCTTTCGCTTTCAAAGGAAAAATATGTCCTGGTTTTGCTAATTCACGGGCTTGTGTATTAGGATCTACCAAGGCTTGAATACAAGTTGCCCTATCATAGGCTGAAATTCCTGTTGTACAACCTTTACCTATGTAATCAATGGATACAGTAAAGGCAGTCTCATGAATGCCAGTGTTTGTAGGAACCATCATTTCTAGACCCAGTTTATTTGCACGACCTTCTGTAATTGCCGCGCAGATTAAACCTCTGCCATGCGTAGCCATGAAATTGATAATTTCAGGAGTAACTGCAGAAGCGGCACAAATGAAATCACCTTCATTCTCTCTATCTTCATCATCTACCACGATAACTATCTTTCCAGCTTTAATATCTGCTATCGCTTCTTCAATGGTGTTTAATGTTCCCATATTAACTTCTTTTTGTTGGCTCCCAGGCATTACTTTTAATTCCATTTCTATATTTATTATATCCTAATAACAAAGCAACATTCATAAGGTTGAAGTATCGAATACTTCTTAATATTCCAGTCTTAAAGTTACTTGTTTTATCTAAAAAGTAGTCAACTGCAGGAATTAAAAAATACCAAATTATCATGGCAATCAATAGATACTTCATCCATACAATTCCTAAAAAATAAAGGCCTACAGCACTTAAACAACTAATAATCATTAGAAAAGGACCTACATACCTAATTGCTTTATGTGAGATGAGCACAAATCCTATTTTTTTGAATGGATTAAGCAAATGTTT
>CALIIW010000195.1 GCA_938018185.1 uncultured Saprospiraceae bacterium | reverse complement strand
TTCAAAACTAGAGTATGGTTAACCATACAATTTTCACATTAGCGCCAATTGAGGCTAACCAAGAAGAAAACGCTAAAAACGTTATCTACTTAAAAGGGAATCTACTTCGATTCCCTTTTGCTTTTTTATAAACCTAGATCTTCCAATTCACTCAAATCTTCATCTAAAATATTGGAATTTAGGTTTAAATTTTTCTCAATTATCTTATTGTTTATCTGATCAATGGTAATTTTTCTATACATATAAGAATAGGCTAATAAAACAAGGTAAACCATTAGCAAGCCCGATCCATCTGGATAAGCAAAAGGTCCCGGATCACCGCCGCTCATCATACCAATCCAAACAAAAAACACTAGTAAACCTATTACCCAAAGAAAAATTTTCTTTGGAGCCAAGGCTACTTTCATAATACTCAAAATGATGTCTAAAAAGAAAAGTAAAATAAACATTAAAGACTCTACAAAGCCTAAGTTGAAAGAGACTTCAGAAAAAGTAGCGGAGGAAAAGAAAAATCTAATTGGAAAACATAAAACCATTAAACCATTGAGTACTAAGGCAATGGTAACTGCTACTAGGATGAGTTTATGTAAGTTTTTAATGACTGCTGGTTAAATTAGACCCTATGGGCATATAAAAAGTATAAGATACTAAAAAGCTACAAAATAATCTAGTACATATATGACTAAATGGAATGTCTTGTGGATGCTTATTTACTTTCTTAGCCAGCCTAAGATGTCCCCTTCTAATTTGTATTGTCCATTCTTAAAATGGAGTCCAATTTCTGACCTAGTTGATATGCCCACATTTTGTTGAACGACTTCAATTTTATTATCGAGTACCTGGCTTACTATGGCTACATGCCCATAATCTCCTCCCCAGACCACGATATCGTCTTTGCTAGGTTTGCTTTTGGAGGGATTGCTAAACTGCTTCAAACCTCTTGCTTTGTTTAAGGCATTGTCTTTTAGATTTTTATTATAAAAAGAAGAGGCATGCCCGTACCCATCTGGCATTTTATGTTTTAAATGTAGAAAATAGTACCTCTTTATAAATTCCACACATTGCCACTTTTTACCACAATAATATCCATCAACATTGTGGGTTCCATAGGACTTCAAAATGGTCTCTCCATTATAATATACATTGATATTATTTAAGCGATCTATGGGTTCTCCAACCTTATGTGATTTGTAGGCAATAGAGCCTGAATCTTGCTCACAAGAACACAATAGTAAGAAGAAGAATATTAACTTGTAAGACATAGATTAGTTCAAATGAAAATTTATAAAAACTGGTAAATGATCAGAGATGGATCTTGCCACATCAAGTAGTTCACATTCCTTGACAAAATCAATCGCCCCTGCCTTTAACACATGGAAAGATTCATTTTCAAAAATAAAAAAATCAATGGGATGATTGTAATAGCCACCACTTTTACAAGACATCTTCAAGGTTGTTTTCTCATTTTTAGGCTCTAAACTGTAGTCCAATCCTTTTAATTTATCAAAATAAGAATCATCTGAATACTTATTAAAATCTCCAGCAATAATAATCCTATCATTGGGATAAAGAGCATTAAGCATAAGCAATAGATCTATCTCTTGTTCTGGTTCTTCCTTGTAACTTCTTGAATGGTAATTGGCTATTAAAAAAGAACCTTCCTTTGATTTAAATCGGGCCATAAAAGGTTCTCTATATACAATTGGTTCAAAATTTTTCTCTAAGTAGGGCCTCCCCTCCAATTGTAGTTGTTTGGTTTTCCAGATGTAAGCATATCGCTCCGTTCTTTTGCCTGGACTAGTTGTCTTATCAGATATCTTATAGTCCCATTTTGCACCCATTCTATTTAATATTTCAGCTAGTTTGGCTACTTTTTGCGCACCAGCTATATCTACTGCAACTACTTCTTGTATGGCCACTAGATCCGCGTCTTTTACAATATCAGCTATTACTTTTAATTCTTCTATGCTTTTAGTCCGACCAAAATCTCTGATGTTCCAACTAATAATAGAAGATTGTGAAAGGAGGCAAATTGGTGTGTAGATGAGGAAAAAAAAAATAATTATTTTAATGTTCATGGATTTGGAATTAGACTCTGATTAAAATGGTTATTCGGTTAATGGCTTATATTGCATCTTATATAAGTTATATTATCTGCGAAGTTATAATAACGAAAAATAATGCGTGTAAATTCTAGAAGAAATTTCTTAATAAAAGGTTTTTGGGCAGTGGCGGGATTGCTCCTTTTAGATTCCTTGCTTTTAGAACGCTATCTAGTACAAGTTAAAAAATTTAAACTTGGAAACATCGGTGAAAACAAAATCTCCTTTGTACAAATTTCTGACCTCCATTTAAAGTCCTTTGGTTTTAAACACAAAATACTTTGTTCAAAGATCAACAAGCTAAAACCCGACTTTATTTGCCTCACTGGAGACATTATTGAAAAGGCAGATCTGCTAGACGAGCTTGAAAAATTTCTAGCCGCTCTAGATCCCAATATTCCCAAAAAAGCCATCTTAGGCAATTGGGAATATTGGGGAAAAGTCAAGCTGAATAAACTCTTAAAATTATACAGAAAGTACAATTGTGAATTGTTGGTCAATCAGTCAAAAATATTAACGATTGGTGAATACAACATTGCAATAACTGGACTAGATGATTTCATAGCTGGCAAGCCTGATTTTAAGATCGCCTTTGATCGCCTAAACTCTTATCACAAACATATTGTCCTCACGCATTGTCCCGCCTATTTTGACAGTATTGCAAAAGAATATGGAATGGCTGTTTTGGATTTATGTCTGTCCGGACATACACATGGTGGCCAAGTTAATTTTTTCGGATTTGTTCCTTTTACTCCCGGTGGCTCAGGTTCTTACTTGAAAGGTTGGTATCATGAAAAGAAGCTTTACGTTTCAAAAGGGATAGGATATAGTTTATTGCCTTTTAGGTTTATGGCTAGAGCAGAGGTGGCTTATTTTGAAATGGGTGTTTAGTTGTTGGATGTGAGATGTCAGATGTGAGATGTCAGATGT
>CALIIW010000194.1 GCA_938018185.1 uncultured Saprospiraceae bacterium | reverse complement strand
TTTTTTGAACCTTTATAAAGGTCGTAATTTAAAAAACGACATTCAAGTTTTCCGTTGTATAAAACGATTCTTTTGCTTGTTCTAAGACCAATTGATTTGATGGCATCTGCATTGGAGGAGATAATCCAGGCTTGGTATCCGGTGAAATTTGTTTTTAGATTGTCACCCATAGCAGCATAAAAGCCATCTACCTCAGAAAGCTTCATACGCTCATCGTATGGTGGATTGAAGATTAGAATGCCTTCTTCACTAGGTTTTTGCAATTTTTCGAATGCCTTTCTTTGGAATTTGATGACGTCTGCGATTTGAGGAATGCCGTTAGCATTTATTTCTGCTTTTCTGACAGCGCCCATTTCTTTGTCAAAACCATAGATGTCTACTTCAATATCCTTGATGTTTTTAATGGCTTCTTCCTTGCAAGCTTTCCAATCTTTTTCATTGAATAGCTTCCAGTTTTTGAAGGCAAAAGTTTCTCTATTGATTTGTGGCGGTATGTTCTTGGCGATCATTGCCGCTTCTATTGGCAAGGTCCCAGAACCGCACATTGGATCTACGAAAGTTGATTTTTTATCCCAGCCTGACAACAAGATCATACCAGCTGCAAGTGCTTCATTCATAGGGGCATCAACAGCTTGCATTCTGTATCCTCTCTTATAAAGCGAATCACCAGAGCTATCTAAAAGAATGGTACACTTTGAATCTGTGATGTGCAGCTGCAATTGATAGGTAGGAGAATATTTATTTACATCCGGACGCTTATCATATTTCTCATAGAACTGATCCACAATCGCATCCTTTGTCTTTAGACTAATGTAATGCGAGTGTGTAAAGTACTCAGAGTTGACCGTTGATTTAATTGCGAAGGTGTCTTTCAAACCCATGATGTCTTCCCAGTTGAATTCTTTTACTTTTTTGTAAAAGTGATTTTCATGTTTCGCATGAAAGGAATAAATGGGTGTTAAAATACTTATAGCAGTACGCAGGTATAGATTGGATTTATAAACCATATCCATCTCTCCTTCGAAAGAAACCGCACGATTTAAAACAGCAATATTTTGACCACCAATTGCTTTGATTTCTTCAGCCAAAATATTTTCGAGACCTAATAATGTTTTAGCTATTAATTGCATCTGAGTAGTTGATCTGGGCTTAAATTATTTAGTAATTTCTATTTCTTTGACAAGGGTTTGTGGGTAAAGCGCTTTTAGCTTTGCCATGACAATGTCGATCTCTTCCAAACTGTTTTTATGAGAAAAGCTGAACCTAATTGTTTTTCCAGCTGGTGTATTATTTAAGCCATTGATCACATGCGAACCAACATCAGATCCGGAACTACAAGCAGAGCCGCCTGAAGCTGAAATGCCTGCAATATCAAGATGTAATAAGAGCATGTCTGATTTTTCAGTTTTAGGAAAGTTCACACTCAGCACCTTTTCAATTTGTTCATCGGATTCCAAACCATTAAAAGTTACTCCTTTTATTGAAGCCAATTGTTCAATGAAATACTTTTTAATGGCACCGATTTTTGCTATTCTTTCTTCCAAATTATTTGCTGCTGACTCAAGTGCCTTTGCAAGTCCAATGATGCCGTAAATGTTTTCTGTGCCCGCTCTCATGTTTCTTTCTTGCGCGCCCCCTTCCATGTAAGGCTTAATATCTTGTTCTCCTTTTTTGTACATAAAACCAACGCCTTTTGGGCCATGGAATTTGTGAGCAGAACCCGACAAGAAATCTATATGTAGTTCTGTAAGATCGAATTTTCTATAACCTATCGTTTGTACCGTATCAGAATGGAATAGTGCAGAAGCTTCTTTGCAAATGTTTCCTATTCTTTGCAGATCATTGACAACGCCAATTTCATTATTAGAATGCATTAAAGAAACCAGTGTCTTGATTTCAGACTGGGCAAGCAATTGTTCTAAATGATCGTAATCAATCTCTCCGTTGTCTTGCAATTTAACCAGTTGGAGGATGATCTTTTTGTCTTTTGCTAAAGACTCCAAGGTATGTAAAACACAGTGATGTTCAATAGGCGAAGAAATGATTCGTTCCACTCCTAAGTCTCTCACAGAACATTTAATAATGGTATTATTCGATTCTGTTCCACCTGAAGTAAAAAAGATTTCGCCTATAGAACAATTAAGATATTTTGCAACGGTCTTTCTTGCAATCTCGATTTGAGTCCTTGCATTTCTACCATCCGCATGAATGGAAGAAGGATTGCCGTATACATTTTTTAGGGCTTGGCTCATGACTTCTACAACATCATCACAAATAGGTGTTGTTGCTGCGTTGTCTAAATAAATTCTTGTTGCCATGATTAAAATTTTGTTCTTTAAAAATTATCCTATATGCACTTTGTGTTTTTGTTATTGTGCCTGTACTAAAGGCGAAATGGCAGACTTTACTTTTGAGATCAATTTGTCAATAGTATTTTGATCTTTTGCCTCAGCATAAAGTCTAATGATTGGTTCCGTATTTGATTTTCTCAAATGAATCCAACCTGCTTCAAAATCTATTTTCACACCATCAATGGTGTTTACTTTTTCTTCTTTAAAGGCCTCTTTAACAGAAGCTAAGATGGCATCTACATCTAATTCAGGGGTGAGCTGAATTTTTTGTTTCTCAATGATGTACTTTGGGTAGGTGTTCTTTAAAGCAGAAGCCGTGATATTTCTTTCAGCTAAATAAGATAAAAACAAAGCGATACCAACTAGGGCATCTCTGCCATAATGAAGGCTAGGATAGATAATCCCACCATTTCCTTCGCCACCAATCACTGCATCCGTTTCTTTCATCATTTTAACCACGTTCACTTCTCCAACTGCTGCTGGATGGTAATTGACCTTATGCATTTTGCTTACATCGGCCAAAGCTCTGGTAGACGAAAGGTTGGAAACCGTATCTCCACTTTTATGTTGTAAAATATAATCTGCTATTGATACAAGTGTGAATTCTTCTCCAAACAAAGATCCATCTTCGCAAACAAATGCAAGTCTGTCAACATCAGGATCAACCACAATGCCTAGATCTGCGTCCGAATTTTTTACCGCATCCATCAACTGTGTTAGATGTTGTGGCAGGGGTTCTGGGTTGTGTGCAAATTCCCCATTCATTTCTTCATTGATGAGCGTATAATCACAAGCAAGCGATTTTAATAATACCGGAATTGCCTTTGCGCCAGAAGAATTTATACAATCAACAACAACGTTGAATTTTTTAGCTCGAATGCTATCCTCTTTAACCAAGGGAAGTCTAATGATCTTCTTGACATGCTTTTCTATATAGGTATCATTTTTTGAATAAATTCCTAGCTTGTCAACAGAAGCGAATTGAAAGGCTTTTTCTTTGATATAATCTAAAATATTTGCACCATCCTCTGCAGAAATAAATTCTCCTAGATGGTTTAAAAATTTAAGTGCATTCCATTGCCTTGGATTATGTGAGGCAGTTAATATAATACCTCCTCCTGCATTTTCCTCAGGCACGGCTATTTCAACAGTTGGGGTGGTTGAGATACCTAAGTCAACAACATTTATTCCCATCATTGTCAAGGTATTAACGACAAGTTGTTTGACCATTTCACCAGAAATACGTGCATCCATACCGATAACGATCTTGTCAGAGCCTTGATTTGTCATTATCCAATGGCCATAAGCTGCTGTGCATTCAACAATATCTATGGGTGTGAGATTTTGTCCAGCTTTTCCTCCGATTTCTCCTCTAATTCCTGAAATAGATTTTATTAATGCCAATGCGTTTGTTTTTTACAAATTTACATAAATTATTAGTTGAAATCTTGCTATTAGGGGAATAGTTTGAGATCGATTTATGGCCAAATTTAAGGATATATTAGTTTAGCCAACAATATATAGTTTGTGCACCAAACATAAATTATGACAACTATACCTTTAAATTTGCTTATTACAATTTGGTTATCTGTTTATTCGTGTATTTGTTTATAAATTTTTCGAAGATTATCATAAACAAACCAACAAATAACCGCATAAACAATATCAATACTTTTTAACAAATACCTCAAAGTTTAATTTATACTTTTGGGTAATTAAATATATAGGCTCCTTAGTTTAATTGAGATATTAATACACATCAATTAAGTAGTGCTGAACATCTAAGAACATTCTGCTATCTTTGATGCTTATAATTTGTTTTTTATAAAATGCAGGAATTACTTCAATTTGATGAGGCTTTGTTTAGGTTGATAAATGGGGAATGGACCAATTCCTTTCTAGATGCTATTATGCCAATTTGGAGAAATAAGTACTTCTGGATTCCCTTGTATATATTTTTTATAAGCTTTGTGGCGATCAATCATGCAAAAAAGTTTTTGCCATTTTTGTTAGCAGCTTTGATAACTGTAGGTTTGTCTGATACGATAAGTAGCAGATTGATAAAGAAAACGATACAAAGAGATCGTCCATGCAATGATGTGGAATTGAAAGATGATGTAAAACTCTTGATCAATTGTGGCTCAGGATACTCTTTTACTTCTTCACATGCAACCAATCATTTTGCCATTGGCGTATTCTTTTTTTTGACTGTAGGTCTATTTTTTAGGAGATCAAGAATCTTGTTGTTGTTATGGGCATTTAGTATTTCCTATGGACAAGTATACGTAGGAGTCCATTATCCAATGGATGTTTTCGTTGGGGCTTGTATTGGATCAGCCATAGGAATTTTGATGTCTATCTTTTATAATAAATACTGGAATTTTGCCAAACAAAAACCAGTAGAACTAGCCTAAACATTTTTATATTTTATGACTGTTGTTAGTTACTTATTGTTGATCCTTTCTGTTTTTATTGGCTCTGCTTTGGCCTTTTGGTTGAAGGACATGACGGAGCAGTACTTAAAGTTAGGTTTGGCATTTAGTGGAGCATTCTTGTTGGGCATTACCGTTTTGCATTTATTGCCAGGTATTTATACGGGTGACAATCACATGATTGGTATTTGGATACTCTTGGGTTTTCTGATCCAATTGTTTTTGGAATTTTTATCTGGTGGATTAGAGCATGGACATGTTCATGCACACAACCATCATGTCAATAGTTTTCTCCTCCAAGTAATGGTGGGTTTGATCATACATTCTTTCATAGAAGGTTTGCCATTAGACAATTATCAAGAACTTCATGCTGGCCATAATCATGGCCCTGGTGCTTTGCTTTATGGAATTGTACTTCACAAGATCCCAGCTGCTTTTGCATTGACTTTGTTTATGATTCAATCAAAACTCTCAAAAGGCCTTACTTTTTTAATACTCTTCATATTTGCCATGGCCTCCCCATTAGGTTCCTTTGTCGGTTCCTTAATTGAATTGAATGAACAAGGCTTGCAGATTCTATTGGCCGTTGTAGTTGGCTCGTTCTTGCACATCGCCACTGTGATTCTATTTGAAAATGAAGACGAGCACCATCACAAGTTTAGTTGGTCTAAGTTTTTGGTCATATTGCTTGGATTTGGGATTGCGATTGGGGCGAGCGTTTAAAGGGAGTTGATCGCTGATTGTTGATCGTTTGTTTTTCGTTTTTCGTTTTTTTCCTTTATGTTTTATGAATTGTGGTTTTGAGATGCATTTTGGTGTATTTATTGGTGTAGATGTTCATTGGTGTAGGTGCAGGGCATGCCATGCACCTACACCAATGAATATTCGAAAATCACACCAAAAAAAATCTCCCCTCAAAATTAATTGAGAGGAGAACAGAACCAGGAATGCAAATAATTTTTATTTATTGATAATTAATCTTTTTGCTTTCACTCCATTCTTTGATTTAATACAAATCATATAGATACCATTTGGAAGATTTTCCAAATTAAGCGCTTGTTTAACACTTCTACCATTTATAGGATAAGTTTGTAAAACCTGACCAATACAATTATTTACTTCCAATGTGTAAGTATCATTT